>RFXE01000265.1 GCA_009921785.1 Alphaproteobacteria bacterium | reverse complement strand
CTGGTGTTTTACCTTGGAGGGTCCACAAAGAAGCGCCGCCCACGAGCGAATTCTTGCGCTCGGTGCCCGCATAAACCGGGAGGAAAGCCACATCCCATTTCATGTCAGGCTTTTGTGTTTTACCAACGGTGCCATGATCGGCAATAGATGAAAGCATCACTTGGCAATCACCATTTGAAAAGGCCTGAACAATTGTTGCGCCCGTGTCCGGGGTTTTGATTTTCACAAGGCCATCATCATAGGCTTTCTTCAAATCTTTTACGATTTGCATGAATTTACCTTTGTTGACGATAAACTCGGCATCGAGACCTTGATAACCATTGCCCTTTGTGGCGATCGGAATGTTATGGGTTGCCGAGAATTGTTCCATGATCGGCCATGTGTCGTAATTCCACGCCATCGGGCATTCGTAACCAGCAGATTTGAGCGCTTTCAACGACTCGAGAACGTCTTCCCATGTCTTCGGCGCCTCGGACTTTCCGATTTTTGCGAACGCGTCTTTGTTCCAGTAGAACATCGCAGTTGATGAGTTGAAGGGGAACGAATTCAACACGCCTTTTGAGTCCGCGTAATAATTCGAAATTGATGGAATATAGTCATTCCAGTCGATCTTATACCCATTGTCTTCCATCAGCTTGCGGGCAGGAACATAGGCTTCAGACAAAAGCAGATCTAATGTGCCGGCGTCAAAGATTTGAACAATGGTTGGATTCTTTTTGGCCCGATAAGCGGCGATCGCATTCTGCAGGGCATTGTCATAAGAGCCTTGCGATGTGCAAACAATTTCAAAGTCTTTCTGTGACTCGTTGAAACGCTTGCACACTTCGCCAACCGCATCGCCAAGATCGCCGGTTAAGCCGTGCCACATTTCGAATTTGACAGGGTCTGCATGTGCGGCAGTCAAGCCGGTGAGCAGGAGAGTTCCCGCTGCTAAAAGAGTTTTAATTTTCATTCATCGCTCCATGACTCGCTAGGGTGAGGCCCTGCGTTCCTATCGGCGGGCGATGACATTTCTTGAAAGATTGGATGTCAGTTTCGTGACTGTGGATGACTCTAGAAATTTAGTTTTGTGGTGACGATGTCATTGACCCGTCAAATATTCACCCTAGGACGCACTCAAATAGGATTATTGAGATGGCGTTTCAGTCTAAGCTCATCACTCACTTAACGAACGCATTTGCGCCCCTTCCGCAAGCGGCCATAGATAGTGCGCTTTTAGGAGAGCCGACGAGAAAACGGCATGATGATGCGCTTGCCCAGTGTCCGGCTTTCGAAGCGCTCGAGTATCAATTGCCGCGAAAGCTTCCCGTAGCGCGAGACAATGGTACGTTTCGCTTGTCTGTATTTTCTTGGAATGCCGAGCGGTTAAAATATGCGCGCCCTTCTCAAGCGTTTTTAGGGTCTGTCTTGCCTGATATCGCGCTCTTGACCGAAGTGGATATCGGCATGGCGCGCTCAGGCAATCGTCACACAGTGCGAGAGCTCGCTGAGCCTCTTGATTATGGTTATGTTTATGCGCTCGAATTCGCTGAGCTCGGTTTAGGCGATGATCGTGAGATCGAATGGCACAAAGGGCAAGCCAACAATTATGGCTATCATGGCAACGCGATATTAAGTCGTTGGCCTCTTACAGAGTGTTTTGCTGTTCGTCTTGATGATGGCGCTCACTGGTTTATTGGTTTCGAACAAGGCGATCAAAGGCGTATCGGGTTTCGCAATGCCGTGGGCGCACGCGCGATTATCCATGATCAACCCCTTTGGTGCTTAGCGGCGCATTTCGAAAATCGCGCCACACCGGAGAGGCGCGCCGACCAAGCGCGACGTCTCATCGCCGCAATTGAGTCAAAGGCCGGCGCGGAGCCAATCGTCATTGGCGGAGATTTTAACACGTCAGCTCTTCCAACCGATCAACAAGCGCTGGAGGAGATCTTCGAAGATCCGAGCGCCCTCGAACCGATGTTTGCTGTCTTTCGTGAGGCGGGCTTTTCATGGGCAAACGCCAACACCAGAGAACCCACCTGTCGCACGCGGCCAGATGGCACCCCAAAACCACCCTTCACGCGAATCGATTGGTTTTTTACGCGCGGCTTTTCGGCTCATGATGCAGCAACGCTTCCTGCGATCGATTCAGAAGGCCATGCAATTTCGGACCACGAAGCCCTTCGCGTTACACTGACAATTTAACTCAAAAAGGATGAGTAGCTATGGCAAATATAAAAAGTGAAAAACCAATCGTCGGTGCCGCGCTTTCGATCGAGAGCTTTAAGACCTATCGCGACTGGATCTTCGAAAAGCAACGCGATCTCGAACTTCAGGATTTTTGCTTTGCTGAAGTTTTGAATAGTGACTGGTCCGGTTTGGTCTCGGAATACAGGACGCTACTTGATGGTTACAAAGGACGAATGGGTATTCATGGTCCGTTTTGGGGCCTCGACATCGCGAATGAAGATCCCGAAATTCGTACTCTTGTTGAAAACAGAATGATGCAGGGCCTTGATGTTGTAGAAGCGCTTGGTGCGACCCATATGGTGATCCACTCTCCTCTCACAACATGGGACCATAATAATCTTTCTTATAATCCCGGCAGCCGCGACAAACTGATTGATCGGACCCATGCAACATTATCGCGCGTTGTTACGCGAGCTGAGCAACTTGGCTGCGTGTTGGTGATCGAGAATATTGAAGATCTTGATCCGTTCTTCCGATCAGAATTGGCTGACTCATTCGAGA
>RFXE01000264.1 GCA_009921785.1 Alphaproteobacteria bacterium | reverse complement strand
TTCGCATGCGCCTTCAATCACAGCGCCATTCGCATCAACCACTTCAGGCTTTACGCCGAAGAAGGGACGTGTGGCAGAGCCGGGCTTCAATGCGGTTGCTCCCGGAAGCGGCGTGATGAGAATGCCGCCGGTTTCTGTTTGCCACCATGTGTCGACGATGGGGCAACGATTGTCACCCACAACGCGATAATACCATTCCCATGCTTCGGGATTAATCGGCTCACCAACTGAACCCAACAAACGCAATGACGCGCGTGATGTTTTTTTCACCGGTTCTTCGCCTGCACCCATCAGTGAACGAATAGCGGTCGGTGCCGTGTAAAAGATATTGACCTTGTGCTTATCAACGACATCCCAGAAGCGCGAGATCGACGGATAGGTTGGAATACCTTCAAACATCAATGTCGTCGCACCATTCGCGAGCGGGCCATAAACGATATAGGAATGACCTGTGACCCAACCCACATCCGCCGTGCACCAGTAAATATCACCTTCGTGATAATCGAAGACATATTGGTGTGTCATCGATGCATAAACGAGATAGCCCGCAGTCGTGTGCACAACGCCCTTGGGCGCGCCGGTTGAGCCGGAGGTGTACAAAATGAAAAGCGGAGCTTCTGCTTCCATCGGTTCGGGCTTGCATTGTGTCGCTGCTTTTGCCGCTTCGTCGTGATAATAATAATCACGACCATCCTGCATATGCACAGCGCCGCCGGTACGCTTCACAACGAGTTGTGATGTGACCACACCGGGAACACGCTTCAAGGCTTCATCGCAATTGGCTTTGAGCGGAACCTTTTTGCCGCCGCGCAAACCTTCATCTGCCGTGATCAACACTTTCGATTTGCAGCTTTCAATGCGACCGGCAAGTGAATCAGGCGAGAAGCCGCCGAACACAATCGAATGCACCGCACCGATGCGGGCGCATGCAAGCATCGCATAAGCGGCTTCCGGAATCATCGGCAGATAGATCGTGACTGTATCGCCTTTATGCACGCCATGCGCTTTGAGCACATTGGCGAAGCGGCACACTTCATCATGCAATTCCTGATAGGTGATGTGTTTGGATTCAGACGGATCATCACCTTCCCAGATGATTGCGGTCTGGTTGGCGCGCTTAGGCAAATGGCGATCAATGCAATTCATCGACACATTGGTGATGCCATCTTCGAACCAGTTGATCGACACCGCGCCGGGCGCGTAGCTCGTGTTCTTCACTTTTGTGAAAGGCTTCAGCCAATCGATGCGCTTGCCATGCTCACCCCAGAACGCTTCCGGATTTTTGATCGAGGCGTCATACATCGCCTTATATTGGGCATCATCCACATAGGCGCGCTTGGCCCAGTCACCGGACACGGGATAGAGCTTGTCGGACATCGGACTTTCCTCTCCTAGCGTCGCGCTTGTTATTTGCTCAAGCGGACGGATCGCGTTTTTGATTGGTAGCGAGACCCGTTATCGGGCCTTCGTACCTCTGTCCTTATTATGATCAGACCGGACGGCGGGACAAGAGTAGGCCGCGTCACACTTTGGTCGGTCAGACCAAAGGGGGTGCCATCGGAGTGCTGGAGGGCTTCTAAACGCCGCCCATCTTACACAAAAGCGCCCATTCGGCGTCCGTCACCGGTTGAACCGACAGGCGCATGGACGTGACAAGGGACATTTTGGCGAGTTTGGGCTCGGCCTTCACTTCGGCAAGCGAAACGGGACGCTTGAAGGGTTTGACGGCTTTGAGGTCCACAACGACCCACGGCTCGCCCGGCTCGGCAGTGGGGTCAGGATAGGCTTCGCGGATCACTTCGACAATGCCGACAATCTCCTTGCCCTCATTGGAGTGATAGAAAAAGCCCTGATCGCCCTTCTTCATCGCCATCAATTGGAGCTTCGCCAAATGATTGCGCACGCCATCCCAATGCGTGCCTTTGGCGCCCGCTTTCACCTGCTGATCCCATGACCATTTGAAGGGTTCGGATTTGTAAAGCCAATGCGCCATTTTTTATGTTCTCTCTTTTTTAGGTCGGCGCGAAGGCGCCGGCGGGCCTAGCCCTTGCGCACGCAAACGGCGTGCGAAACTATTCACTCCTCAGCGGCCTATTCATCAATTGATCCACCGCCGCATCAACCGACAATGCGCCATCAAGAATTGCGGCCATTGCTGCGACAATCGGCATATCGACGCCGCGTGCTTTCGCCGTCTGATCGAGAATGCGCGCGGTGAACACACCTTCGGCCAATTTGCCACCACCCGCTTCTGATACGGATTTGCCGCGTCCAAGATCATGCCCGAACGCAAAATTTCGCGAGTGAAGTGAGCTTGCTGTGAGCACAAGATCGCCAAGACCGGCAAGACCCACCAGCGTGTCAGGTTTTGCATCATAAGTTTTTGCAAAACGTTGCAATTCAGCAAAGCCGCGCGCAATCAAGGCCGCACGCGCGCTCTCCCCAAGACCGCGGCCCTGAACAATACCCGCAGCAATCGCGAGCACATTTTTAGCAGCGCCACCAATTTCAACGCCACGCACGTCGCCTGAATGATAGACACGAAAACGCGACGATGAGAGCGCACGCGCAAGCGCGATGGCAATCTCTTCAACGGGGGCGGCAAGTACTACGGCGGTGGGCAATCCGCGCGCCACATCATCAGCAAAACTCGGACCTGATAAAATTGCGGGCATCGCACCCGGTAGAGAATCGGCTACAATCTCGCTCATGAATTCACCCGAGCGCCGATCAATCCCTTTAGCTGCAATGATCACCGG
>RFXE01000263.1 GCA_009921785.1 Alphaproteobacteria bacterium | reverse complement strand
CTTGAAGCATTGCATCAGGGCGTTGATGTTGTGATCGGCACATCGGGTTTAACGGCGGATGATTTTGCCGAGCTTGAGAAAAAAGCAATCGCAACCAATCGCGGTGTTTTCGCATCAGGCAATTTTTCGATTACGGCTGCTCTCATGACGCGCTTTGCGTTGATGGCGGCAAAACATGTCGCCGATGTCGAGGTGATTGATTACGCCTCGGCCAAAAAGCCTGACACGCCTTCGGGCACGGGCCGTGAATTGGCGGAACGGTTGTCAGCAATTCGTCTGCCATCTAATGCGAAGCCCGTGAATGAATTATCCGGCGCGCGTGAAACACGCGGGGCGACGATTGGAGCTGTTC
This sequence comes from Alphaproteobacteria bacterium, assembly GCA_009921785.1. GTDB lineage: Bacteria > Pseudomonadota > Alphaproteobacteria > Rhizobiales > Beijerinckiaceae > CAIUPE01. The sequence continues at coordinate 2,407 of RFXE01000263.1, read as the reverse complement.
AAGTTCATTCCGTGCGCATGCCCGGTTATCTTCTCTCTTGCGAAGCTGTTTTCGGTGCGCCGGATGAGCGGTTGGTTATTCGTCACGATGCTGGCACTTCGGCGGCACCCTATGTGGCGGGCACATTGCTTGCCACGCGGCGTGTAAAAGAGATTAAAGGCCTGCGGCGCGGCCTTGATCAATTGCTCGACTAATTTTCGTTTTAAGGGAGCGTATCATCATGCATGGCACATCAAAGCCGAGCCTCCAGAAATTTGATTGGGAAGACCCGTTTCTGCTCGATGAGCAACTGAGCGAAGACGAGCGGATGATCCGCGACACGGCGCGTGATTATGCGCAAGAAAAACTTCTTCCCCGTGTGATCGACGCCTATGCGCATGAAAAAACGGATGCGTCGATTTTCAAAGAAATGGGCGAGCTCGGCCTTCTCGGTGTGACACTGCCGGAAGACTATGGCTGCGCGGGTGCAAGCTATGTTGCTTACGGCCTTGTCGCGCGTGAAGTCGAGCGTGTTGATTCAGGTTATCGTTCGATGATGAGCGTGCAATCCTCGCTCGTGATGTATCCGATCTATGCCTATGGATCAGAAGCGCAGCGCAAGAAATATCTGCCAAAACTCGCAAGCGGCGAATGGATTGGCTGCTTTGGGTTAACTGAACCAGACGCAGGCTCGGATCCCGCCGGCATGAAGACACGCGCCGAAAAAGTGGCAGATGGTTATCGTCTTACCGGCTCAAAAATGTGGATCTCCAACTCGCCGATCGCCGATGTGTTTGTAGTATGGGCGAAGTCGGCCGCGCATGACAATGAGATTCGCGGCTTCGTGCTTGAAAAGGGCATGAAGGGATTAAGCGCGCCGAAGATTGAAGGAAAACTTTCACTCCGCGCATCGATCACCGGCGAGATCGTGATGGATGGCGTTGTTGTGTCCGAAGATCATTTGCTCCCGAATGTATCGGGCCTCAAAGGACCGTTCGGCTGTTTGAACCGCGCACGCTATGGCATCTCATGGGGTGTCTTAGGCGCAGCGGAAGATTGCATGCATCGCGCGCGGCAATATACGCTTGATCGTGTGCAGTTCGGCAAACCGCTCGCGCAAACGCAATTGATCCAGAAAAAACTTGCGGATGCGATGACAGAGATTTCACTCGGGCTTCAGGCCTCGTTGCGTGTGGGCCGTTTGTTTGATGACGGCAAGATGGCGCCGGAAATGATTTCCATCGTCAAACGTAACAATTGCGGCAAGGCGCTCGATATCGCGCGGGCAGCGCGCGACATGCATGGCGGCAATGGTATCAGCCAAGAATATCATGTGATGCGCCATGCGCAGAATTTGGAAACCGTGAACACTTATGAGGGCACGCATGATGTGCATGCGCTGATCCTCGGTCGTGCGATCACGGGACTGCAGGCATTCTTTTAATCGTCATTGCGAGTGAAGGCAGTGAGAGAAAAAGACGTGACGAATGTGCAAGACTCGTCTCCCTCCCCTGCAGGGGAGGGTGGCAGGCGCGGAGCGCCTGCCGGGTGGGGAAAACGTCCGCGTCATGTATCGCCTTCTATTGTTAAAATCTTGCGTAAAAACCTAACTCCACAAGAGGCAAAACTTTGGGTCAGGTTAAAAGAGTTAAAGCAACAAGGTTTGCATTTTCGAAAGCAGGTTCCGATTAAAAACTATGTTGTAGACTTTGCCTGCCTATCTCGAAAATTATTGATTGAGATTGACGGAGAGCAGCACGGCTTTGAAAGCAACGCGGCTCATGATCGTATTCGCGATACTGAATTGAGTGATTTAGGATATAGCGTGCTCCGATTTTGGAATCATGAAATTGATCGAGAAATAGAGAGCGTTCTTGATACAATTTTGCGCGACGCTTTAGATCGTGAGCCCCACCCGTCGAACGCATCGCGTTCGACACCCTCCCCTACAGGGGAGGGAGGAGAGTAAGATGACAACTCAAAAGCCTCTTGCCGGACTTCGTGTTCTCGAACTCGCGCGCATTCTTGCGGGGCCGTGGATTGGCCAAACTCTGGCCGATCTTGGTGCGGATGTTGTGAAGGTCGAACGCCCCGGCGCGGGTGATGACACGCGCACATGGGGCCCGCCTTTTGTGGCGGCAAAAGAGGGGGGTGATTTATCTGCTGCTTATTTCCATGCCTGCAATCGCGGTAAGCGCTCGATCGCGGTCGATTTCGAAAAGCCTGAAGGTCAAGAGATCATCAAGCGTCTCGCTGCGAATGCTGATGTGTTGATTGAGAATTTTAAAGTCGGCGGCTTGAAGAAATACGGTCTGGATTATGCGAGCCTCAAAGCCATCAATCCGAAACTGATTTATTGCTCTGTCACGGGCTTTGGTCAGGACGGGCCTTATGCCGAACGCGCCGGTTATGATTTCATGATTCAGGC
>RFXE01000262.1 GCA_009921785.1 Alphaproteobacteria bacterium | reverse complement strand
TTCAAGCCATCGAACTCATTGAGTTCTCTTGCCTCAAGGAAAAGCTGCTCATGCGTTTTGCCCGATTCATATCAGCTCTCGTTCTCATGGGAGTTGCCACCACGCCGTTCTTGCCTCGTATAGCGCATGCCGAATTATCGATCACAGTCGATAAGGGCAATTTCCAACCGATGCCCATTGCGATTGCAGATTTTGTGGGATCTGATCCCGAGACTGCCGCGCAGATGAGCGAGATCATTCGCAACAACCTCAAGCGATCTGGCATTTTTCAGCCCATCGATAAAGCGGCCTTTATTGAGAAGAACGTCAATTTCGATGCCGCTCCAAATTTCGCATCATGGAAAGCGATTAATGCACAGGCTCTTGTCACAGGGCGCGTAACAAAAGACGCCTCCGGAAAACTTAAAACCGAATTTCGCCTTTGGGATATTCTCGCCGGGCAACAATTGACGGGCCAACAATTTGTAACTGACGCCGCATTAACGCGCCGCGTCTCGCATATTATTTCTGATCTCGTTTACTCACGCATTACTGGCGAAAAAGGATTCTTTGATACACGTGTTGTGTTCGTTGACGAGACCGGCACAAAAGATAAGCGCGTGAAACGTCTGGCTATCATGGATCAAGATGGCGCTAACGCGCGCTATCTTACCGATGGTAGCGAGCTTGTTGTCACGCCGCGCTTCTCACCGACCAGTCAAGAAGTCGCCTACATGGCTTTCGGTGATGGTGATCCTAAAGTCTATATTATGAACACGGAAACACGGCAGCGCGAAGTTGTTGGTGATTTTCCAGGCATGACCTTTGCGCCCCGCTTTTCACCGGATGGTCAAAAAGTTGTGATGAGCCTCGCCAAAGGTTCAGCATCAAATATCTATGTGATGGATTTACGCTCACGCGCCACAACACGACTAACCGACACCAATGCGATTGATACCTCGCCGTCTTATTCGCCAGATGGATCACAAATTGTATTTGAATCCGATCGTGGCGGAACGCAGCAAATCTATGTGATGTCGGCAACAGGTGGCGGAGCCAAACGTCTGTCATTCGGTGAAGGCGCGCGTTATTCAACGCCGGTATGGTCACCGAAGGGGGATTACATAGCCTTCACACGACAGAAGGGTGGACAATTCGCCATTGGCATTATGAAGCCCGACGGTTCTGGTGAACGTATTCTGACCGAAGGCTTTCACAATGAAGGGCCGACTTGGGCACCGAATGGCCGGTATCTGATGTTCTTCCGCGATCAATCTGGTGCAGCAGGTTCACGCGTTTACATGGTTGATACGACGGGCCGCGTCGAGAATAATGTCCCGACACAAAACTACAGCTCCGATCCCGCTTGGTCGCCTCTTCTAAAGTGAGACAAGGATCATGACACGTCGTCTGATTTCTACCGGATCGCCTTTCGAAAAAGCGTTCGGTTATTCGCGCGCCGTGGTTGATGGTGATCTTGTCTTTATCTCCGGCACAACGGGTTATGATTACGCAACAATGATCATGCCCGATGATCCTGCCGACCAAACGCGCAATATTTTTAAGACCGTTGAAAAAGTCTTGGCCGAGGCCGGTTCATCGATAAGCCAGATTTTACGCGCGCAATATTTTGTCACCGATCGCGCCTATTGCGAGCCGGTGCTTGCGGTGTGTGGCGAGGTCTTGGGCGATGTGCGGCCAGCCGGTGGAATTTATATTGTTGCCGGATTGCTTAAGCCGGAAATGAAAGTCGAGATTGAGATTACGGCGCGGGTTCAGACTTAAAGCTTATTAGTTGTCCAATAAAAAACCCGCCGAATGTTTCCGGCGGGTTTTTTATTTCTAATGGGTGTTCCACTTACGCTGCAAGCTGGCGCAAGACGTAGTGCAGAATGCCACCATTCTTGAAATACTCGATTTCGTCGAGCGTATCGATGCGGCAGATGACCGGAACCTTTGTGACCTTGCCTTGCGCATCGGTGATCACGAGTTCCATTTTCTGACGCGGTTTCACCGAGGTGAGACCGGGGATAGAAACAGTTTCGTCGCCTTTGAGGCCCAGTGTTTTCCAGCTTGTTCCTTCTTCGAAGACGAAAGGCACAACGCCCATACCGACAAGGTTCGAGCGATGAATGCGCTCGAAGCTTTGTGCAACAACCGCACGCACGCCTAAGAGGTTGGTGCCCTTTGCAGCCCAGTCACGCGATGAGCCATTGCCGTATTCGACACCGGCAAACACGACGAGCGGTGTGCCGTCTTTTTCATACTGCATGGCATCGATTGGCGCGTGCCTGACGGATAATGCACCGTCAAACCGCCTTCCGGTGTCGAGCCATCAGCATCTTTCACCATGAAATTCTTGATGCGGATATTGGCGAAAGTACCGCGCATCATCACTTCATGATTACCGCGCCGCGTTCCGTATTGATTGAAATCGGCCGGATCAACTTTGTTGGCAAGAAGATATTTACCGGCAGGTGATGCCGCTTTGATCGATCCCGCAGGTGAGATGTGATCGGTTGTGATCTTGTCACCAAAGAGGCCGAGAATACGTGCATTCGCTATATTGCTCACAGGCTTCGGTGATTTTGTGATGCCGGTGAAGTAAGGTGGGTTTTGTACATAGGTTGAGGCGCCTTCCCAGGCATAAGTCTGGCTGGTCGGTGCCTTCACCTTACGCCAGTTCACATCACCGCGGAACACATCGCCATATTTCTCTTTGAAGATTTTCTTCGTGACATTCTTGGCGATGAAGGTCTCGATTTCCTTATTCGTCGGCCAGATGTCTTTGAGATAGACAGG
>RFXE01000261.1 GCA_009921785.1 Alphaproteobacteria bacterium | reverse complement strand
GTCTGCGTGACATCGCGAAGGGTCACTGATTATGAGTTCACCGCAATGGGTCAATGATCTGCTTGGTGCTGAAGTTCCAGCTGAGGGCGGTAGTGTTGTTGCGCACGGCCACAAAATTACGACAGTTGCGGGCATTCCGCGCTCGGCGGAATTTGTGTCGGCCGCACAAGAACAAACGCGCGAAACCTTTGGGTTCAAATGGGCAAAGCGCGACACGTTTGAAGGTTCGGTTGCCGATCATATGCGCACTTGGCTTGTGCAGAAATATGGCGATGTTCCCCACGCGCCGTGGTTTTTCAAAGACCATGGTCCGAACCCGATCATTCTTGACGCAGGCTGTGGCGCAGCGCTTTCGGGCATTGCGTTGTTCGGTCCCGTCATGGACAGCGTACGCTATTTCGGTGTTGATGTGTCAACGGCAGTTGATGTTGCCAAGAAGCGTTTTGATGAGCGCGGGTGGCAGGCAGGCTTCATTCAATCTGATCTCAATCAGATTCCGGTGAAGGAACGCTCAGTTGATATCGTTTTCTCCGAAGGCGTGCTGCATCACACGGATGATACGTTCAAAGCGCTTGAAGCAGTGACAAAATATGTAAAGCACGGCGGCCGTGTGATTTTTTACGTCTATCGTAAAAAAGGTCCCGTGCGCGAATATACCGATGATTATATCCGCGACAAATTGCAAAAGATGACACCAGAGGAAGGATGGACGGCGATGGAGCCTCTGTCCGAGCTCGGAAAAATTCTTGGCGATCTCAATATCGAAATCGACATCAAGAATAAAATCGATCTTCTTGATATTCCTGCAGGTAAAATCAACCTGCAGCGTTTTTTCTACTGGCATGTTTTGAAAGCGTTCTATCGCCCCGAGATGACGCTTGATGAAATGAACCATATCAATTTCGATTGGTATGCACCCAAAAATGCACGGCGACACACGGTTGAAGAAGTGCGTGGCTGGTGCAAGACGCTGGGTCTCGAAATCGAACATGAATTCGCTGAAGAAGCGGGTATCAGTGTGATTGCGCGGTTGGGATAAGATGTGCGGCATAGCGGGCATCTATAATTTTGACGGCGCACCCGCCTCACCTGTGACGGTGAAGGCGATGACGGATGCGTTGAACCATCGCGGACCGGATGGTGAGGGCCAGTTTACTGAAGGCCCCGTGGCGCTTGGCCATCGTCGTTTGTCGATTATTGATTCGTCGGATGCGGCGCATCAGCCGATGCCGTCAGCCGATGGCCGTCTTGTGATCACCTATAATGGTGAAGTCTATAATTTCCAGGAATTGCGCATTGATCTTGAAGCGAAGGGCCATGCTTTTCGCTCGCGCGGTGACAGCGAAGTCTTGGTCACGGCGCTGCGCGAATGGGGTGATGCGGCGGTTTCAAAATTCAACGGCATGTTCGCTTTTGCTGCATGGGATCGTGCCTCAAAGCGCTTGGTGATCGCGCGTGATCGGTTTGGCGTAAAGCCTGTATATTATTGGAGCGATGGCAAGACGTTGCTCTTCGCCTCTGAGATCAAAGCCTTTCTAAAATTTCCGGGATTTAAGGCGAAACTCGATCGCCGCAATCTCGTTGAATATATGACGTTCCAGAATTTCATCTCGGATCAGACTCTGTTTGCGGGCGTACGCATTCTTCCCGCCGGCTCGATGCTTGTGATTGAGCAGGGAATGAAGACTGTTCCAGAGCCACAAAAATATTGGGATTTCCGTTTTGTTGAAGATGCCTCACTCACCGATCGCGCAGAGGTCGAGGGTGAAGTGGATCGCTTGTTCCAGCAGGCGGTGAGCCGTCAATTGATTTCCGATGTGCCGGTGGGGTCTTATCTTTCTGGCGGCATGGATTCAGGTTCGATTACTGCGATCGCCGCACGTCAACGTCCAATGATTCATACTTTCACCGTTGGCTTTGATATGTCGTCGGCGTCCGGCATTGAAATGGGCTTTGACGAGCGAAAAGCGGCCGAGCGCATGTCCTATAAATTCAACACCGAACATTACGAGATGGTGTTGAAGGCCGGCGATATGGAGCGCTGCCTCAAATCGTTAGTGTGGCATTTGGAAGAGCCGCGTGTCGGGCAATCCTATCCGAATTTCTATGCTGCGAAACTTGCAAGCCGTTTCGGTAAAGTTGTGCTTTCGGGTGCGGGTGGTGACGAGCTTTTCGCAGGCTATCCGTGGCGTTATTATCGTGCCGCAACTGCGCGCGGTTTTGATGACTATGTCGACCGCTATTATGAAAACTGGCAACGCCTTGTGCCGTCGGAGTCATCAGCAGCCTTGCTTGCGCCGCTTGGTGCGGAAGGCGCCTCATGCGATCCGCGTGAGATTTTCCGTCGCGTGTTTGATCATCATGATGCGGAATTGAAGACACCGCAGGATTACATCAATCACTCGCTCTATTTCGAAGCGAAGACATTTTTGCATGGCTTGTTGGTGGTTGAAGATAAGCTCTCGATGGCGCAATCGCTTGAGAGTCGCGTGCCGTTTCTTGATAATGATCTTGTCGATTTCGCCGGTCGTGTGCCGGTCAATATGAAGCTCGCGAATTTGGGCGAGGTGATTAAGCTTGATGAGAATACGCCGGGTTCAAAAACGGCGACTTATTTTGGCAAAACCAATGATGGCAAACTGATCCTTCGCTCGGCTATGGCGAAATACATTCCGGAAGAAATTGTGCAAGCCCTGAAGCAAGGCTTCTCGGCGCCGGATGCGAGCTGGTTCCGTGGCGAGAGCATTGATTATGTGCGCCGCATTCTCATGAATCCGAATGC
>RFXE01000027.1 GCA_009921785.1 Alphaproteobacteria bacterium | reverse complement strand
CAACCACAGTCATCAACACGGGCATTTTGCCATTGGCTACGCGGAGTGCGGTTTTGAGCACTTCAAGTTTTTCTTCCGGATCAAGTGTCGAGGCTTCGCCGAGTGAGCCGCAAACGATCAGTCCATCAACGCCCGCATCACGCTGCAGTGCAAAACAGCGTTCCATTTCGGCGATATCCAGCCGGTCGTCCGTGGTGAATTTTGTGGTGACAGCCGGAAAAACACCGTTCCAGAGCGCATTCGACATGATTTTAATTCCTTATTGAAAGCAGCGTGGAGGGGCTATAGCACCGGAAGGGTGCTCTCTCCAAGCGGGCGGGCGCCGTCCTGCACAGGGCTGAAAGAGGATTGTCGTTTATGAGCTCACACGTACCCGATGCGCCGGAATGGCTGACCGTTCCGACGATGCCTGGGCGACGGATCGCGCTAAGGCGGCGGCCAGGGAAGGGCACGCCGATTCTTTGGGTAGGCGGCTTTCGCTCGGACATGATGTCAACAAAGGCGCTCGCTCTCGACAATTTTGCCGCAGAGCGCGGACTACCCATGATCCGCTTCGATTATAGCGCGCATGGCGAAAGTCCGGGTGATTTTGAAGACATGACATTGAGCGACTGGCTCGCTGACACGCTTGCGGTTCTTGAGTCACTTGGTGAGGCGCGACCGGTGATCGTGGGGTCGTCGATGGGCGGATGGATTACGTTGCTTGCAACGCGTGAACGGCATCGTCTCGGCAAGCCCGATCCGAAAGGCCTCGTGTTGATCGCGCCTGCCGTCGATTTTACCGAAGAGCTGATGTGGAACGCTTTTTCTGAAAGCGTGAAACAGACGATCCTTCGTGAAGGTGTTTATTATCAACCTTCAGCCTATGGCGATCCCTATCCGATCACTAAAAAATTTATTGAAGATGGGCGCGCGCATTTAATGTTTGGCGCGCCGATCACGCCGCATGCGCCGGTGCATATTCTGCAAGGCGTGAAAGATCCTGACGTGCCTGTCACCCATTGCGAGCGCTTGCTCAATCATTTGCCGATGGCGGATGTCACCGTGTCCTATGTGCCGGAAGGCGATCATCGCCTCTCGCGGCCTGAAGATCTTGATCTTCTCATCCGGGCGGTTGAGCGGATGATTTAGATCTTTATTTCGCCATCACTCGCGATGTGGATAGTCTTCCCCTGCAAGCTTTTCTGGGTGTTTTTATCAAGCGCGAAGGCCGGACAATTGGGCCACTCCATTTCATGCGCGACGATCACACCGAGCAATAGAATGGCATCGGGCTCGGGCATGATGAGGGCCGCAGGCGCTTTGCCTGCATGAATAAGTTCAAGCATCACAGCGGCGGCTGATGATGATCCGATCATGCCGGGGAGAGCGAGAATTTTACCCGCAATATTTTTGCCGCGTTCGGGATGGCGTGCATCGATGATGTCGCCTGTTCGCGGATCAACACCGCCCCAAAAAGAAATCGGATGCGATAAAGCAAGCACTTCACCTTGGGCTTCGCCCGCGATCAATACATGCGCTTTCATTGCCAAAGCCCTCCATCGCGAATGACATGGCCAGAAACCGCACTTTCCACGCAATCTTTAAGCGATCCATATTGCACCGTGTAACCAGTATTGCCGGTGGCATAATGCGCGAATTTTCCAGAATTGGTCATAAGGACGCCGCCCCCTTCCGGCAGCATCGGTGTAACAACCACGCATGTATCAGCAACAATGGTGATGCCAAGAGATTCAAGTTTTGAACGTGTGCCGTCGGCTTCAATTGAGCGGAGCACATGCCGCCCCGTGCACGCAAAAAATGGACGCGCAACTTTGCGGCCATTGAGAAGCGTCAACAGAGCATGCGTTTCATCCAATGAGAGATGCGGACTGCCGATGGCAATGGCATCAATTGCTTCGCTTGACGCATTCGAGAGCCTCTTTAAGGCACCGAGTACCATATCAATCGTGACGCGAATGACTTTCTCTGGCTTTTGACCTTGAAGCGCAGCCTCAACCGTTGGCGCTTCGGGCGTGACACCCGCGATGTGAAAGAGTCCGACGCCGCCGGAAGAGGCAGACGCCGCGCCGAAGGCTTTGAGATTGTCCTCATTCGGAAAGCCTTGCAGGCCATCGACAACGCCAATGTCATTCGTCATCTCGAGGCCGAACCAAGTGCCTAGCACAGGATAAAAAATATCGGCGCGGCGAAGTTGTTCGGAAAGTCCTGAGACATCAATTACAAAACGGGCGCGGCGATTTTCCGTGCGATGCAAACCATAATCTGGCGCGCGGCCCGCAATGGCGCAGGCGATGTCAAGAAAGTCACCATAGCGATTGGTGCGCGCACCAAGCACCGAATTACAAAAAACCACGGCGTTTGATTCACCCCAGGCGACATCGCTTCCGAGCGCAGGGCGATGACCGGCTTGATAGGGGGAGCAGGTCCAAGATGGTTCACAGCCCATTTTTTCATAGGCGCGCATCATGCGCTTGGCCATGTCGCGCTCATGAGGCGGCAGGCGCTGTTTCGAGCAGCCCATCAGATCAAGAGCTCCGACATTCAAAGTCGAACGTACGGCGACTTTTGCTTCTCCTTCGACCAGTTTCTCGGCAAAGAGTGTGCCTGAGTCACCATGATAAAGCGCACCGTCGATATGGGCTGATGCAATCGGGATAAGGCGCGGCGCGCTCATCAACCGGGCTGTTTCGGCGACAATTCTGAGCGCCATTTTTGCGCCCATACCCTTGTGGCCTGCGAGAATGGCCTCGTCGTCTTTTGTGAAGTGAAGCGCCATAGTGTTTGTCCGAACCTTCTTCTAAATCAACTGACTATATCGTCCGATTTGGTCAATATTACTGACCTATATACAGCAAAACTGCGACTATTTTCTACATGTTTGCGTCAAATTCGTTCCTTAAACGGGTCTCGGCTGTCTTGACCGCGCCTGTTTCGGGTATAATCTCGCCCTTGGTAGCATGAATTAAAAGAATGGCGTCCATGAGGCGCCGATTCTATAACTGGAGGAGCGTCCATGGCTAGCGTCTCGATGACGGTCAATGGCAAACAGGTTTCCGCGACAGTTGATCCGCGCACCTTGCTTGCTCAATTTCTTCGTGAACATTTGCATCTGACAGGCACGCATGTTGGCTGTGACACGAGCCAATGCGGCGCTTGCGTGGTCCATGTGAATGGCCGTGCAGTAAAAAGCTGCACAACTTTGGCTGTATCCTGTGATGGTGCGACTGTGACAACGATCGAGGGGATCGGCACAGCGGATAATCTCCATCCTATGCAGGCAGCCTTCCGTGAGAATCACGGTCTTCAATGCGGCTTCTGCACACCGGGCATGATCATGTCGGCGATCGATATTGTGAACCGCAAGGGGAACAAGCTCGACGAGCACACGATCCGTGAAGAGCTCGAAGGCAATATCTGCCGCTGCACCGGCTATCACAACATTGTTAAGGCAGTCGCCCAAGGCGCTGCGGCAATGAAGTGATTATTGTCTACGGTTTTTAGTCCCAGAAACAATCAAGCGTCTTTTTGAAAAAGCTCGCGAGGGAGATGACACCATGAGTGCCAAGACAGGCGTCGGAGCACCGGTACTCCGCAAGGAAGATTTCCGCTTTATCACCGGTAAGGGTCAATATACGGATGACATCAATCGTCAGGATCAGGCGCATGCCTACTTCCTGCGGTCGCCCCATGCCCATGCCACCATCAAGAAACTTGATATCTCGGCCGCAAAATCAGCGCCGGGTGTATTGGGCGTTTTGACAGGCGACGATTTGGCTGCGGATAAAATCGGCGGTTTGATCTGCGGTTGGATGATCCACAACAAGGACGGCTCGCCAATGAAGGCAGGCGCCCATCCGGCGCTCGCGCAAGGCAAAGTGCGTTATGTCGGCGATCACGTGGCTGTTGTGATTGCAGATACCTATGCACAAGCCAAAGACGCGGCTGAAAAGATCGTTGTTGATTATCAAGTGCTCCCCGCTGTTGTTGATATGAACAAAGCTAAGAGCTCGGCGGCCATTCACGATGTCGCACCGGATAACGTTGTTTATGATTGGCATCTTGGTGACAAAGCGGCGACTGACGCGGCGTTCTCGAAAGCCAAGCATGTAACGAAGATTGATCTCGTCAATAACCGCCTCATTCCGAATGCGATGGAACCACGCGCAGCGATTGGTGATTTTGATGCAGGCACGGGCGTTTATACGCTCTACACAACCAGCCAAAATCCGCATGTCGCACGCCTTGTTCTCTCAGCCTTCGTTGGCATTGCACCAGAACATAAGCTGCGTGTGATTGCGCCGGACGTCGGTGGTGGTTTCGGTTCAAAGATCTTCATCTATGCCGAAGAAACTGTTTGCGTATGGGCATCGAAGAAAGTGGGTCGTCCGGTGAAATGGACGGCTGATCGTACAGAAGCCTTCCTCTCGGATGCGCATGGTCGCGACCATATTTCGCATGCAGAATTGGCGCTTGACGATAAGGGCAAAATTCTTGGCCTTCGCGTTCAGACAAAAGCCAATCTCGGCGCCTATCTTTCGACCTTCTCAAGCTGCGTTCCGACTTATCTCTACGCGCCGCTTCTGTCGGGTCAGTATGATATTCCGGCGATCTATGTCGAAGTTGAAGGCATCTACACAACAACCGCACCGGTCGACGCCTATCGTGGCGCGGGCCGTCCGGAAGCGACCTTCCTCGTCGAACGCATCATCGAAAAGGCTGCGCGCGAAACGGGAACCGATCCCGCAACCTTCCGTCGGAAGAACTTCATCAAGAGCTTCCCGCATCAGACGCCGGTGATCATGGCCTATGACACGGGCAACTATACAGCGTCGCTCGATCTTGCGCTTGAAATGGCGGATTACAAAAACTTCGCCAAGCGCAAGAAAGACTCGGCCAAGAATGGCAAACTGCGCGGTATCGGCTTCTCAGCCTATATCGAAGCCTGCGGCATCGCGCCGTCGGCAGCGGTTGGTTCACTCGGTGCCGGTGTTGGTCTTTGGGAATCGGCTGAAATCCGCGTCAATCCGGTTGGCACGGTTGAAGTGCTCACGGGTTCGCACTCGCATGGTCAAGGTCATGAGACGACCTTCGCGCAATTGGTTGCTGATCGTCTCGGCATCGACATCGACTCGGTCGCGGTTGTGCATGGCGACACCGATAAGGTGCAGTTCGGCATGGGCACATACGGCTCACGCTCCGGCGCCGTCGGCATGTCTGCGATTGTGAAAGCAGTTGATAAGGTCATCGCCAAGGGCAAGAAGGTTGCGGCCTATGCGCTCGAAGCTGCTGAGAAGGACATTCAATTCAAGGATGGACGTTTCTCAGTTGCCGGCACCGACAAGTCGCTCGCTTTCGGCGAAGTCGCGCTTCAGGCCTATATCGCGCATAAATTCAACGGGCAGGATCTTGAGCCCGGCTTGAAGGAAGGCGCGTTCTACGATCCGACCAACTTCACCTTCCCGTCGGGTGTTCACATTTGCGAAGTCGAAATCGATCCCGATACGGGCACGACCGACATCGTAAAATGGACTGCTGTCGACGACTTCGGCAATGTCATTAATCCGATGATTGTTGAAGGGCAGGTGCATGGCGGCATCGCACAAGGTGTCGGCCAAGCACTTCTCGAAGGCGCACATTACAATGCGGATGGTCAGCTCGTTACCGCGTCTTACATGGACTACACCATGCCGCGCGCGGATGACTTGCCGAGCTTCGATATCGGCATGACGAATACGCCATGCACGACTAATCCGCTTGGTATTAAGGGCTGCGGTGAAGCGGGCGCGATTGCTGCTCCGCCAGCCGTCATCAATGCGATCACCGATGCTGTGGGTCATGAAGACGTGCCGATGCCGGCAACGCCTTACGCCGTCTGGCAAGCTTGCCAGAAGGGTGCCCGCAAATTGGCCGCTGAATAAGGTTCAGGGAGAACATCATGTACGCCTTTAATTATCACGCTCCAAAAACAGTCCGTCAGGCGGCCACGCTCCTTGCCAAAAATGAGGACGGTAAAGTGTTGGCCGGTGGCCAGACTTTGTTGCCCACAATGAAGCAACGTCTGGCATCGCCTTCCGCTTTGATCGACCTCAATCATGCTGAAGGCATGAGCGGGATTGAACAGAAGGGCCGCAACATCGTCATCGGCGCTATGACGCGCCATGCCGACGTCGCGACCTCTGCGGTTGTAAAAAATGCGCTTCCGGCTCTCGCTGCCTTGGCAGGGGGAATTGGCGATCCGGCCGTCCGCAATCGCGGCACGATCGGTGGGTCGATTGCGAATAATGACCCGGCTGCCGATTATCCGTCAGCAGTCCTCGCGCTTGGTGCAACGATTGTTACCAACAAGCGCAAGATTGCCGCGGATGATTTCTTCCAAGGCATGTTCGCGACCGCGTTGGAAGAAGGAGAGATCATCGTGAAGGTCTCGTTCCCGATCCCGTCTAAGGCCGCTTACGAAAAATTCCCTAATCCGGCTTCACGCTACGCGCTTGTCGGCGTGTTCGTGGCGAAGAAGGGTGCGGATGTACGCGTCGCCGTTACCGGTGCGGGTTCAAATGGCGTCTTCCGGTCGAAAGAATGCGAAGCCGCTCTGGCAGCCCGTTTCAACGCCAAGTCACTTGATGGCGTGAAAGTATCGGCTTCAGGCCTCAATGCGGATATGCATGCTAGCGCTGATTATCGCGCCCATCTTATTCCGGTGATGGCAAAGCGCGCGGTTGATAAAGCCTTGGCGAAGTAAACGTCGCTCCGTAATTGATTACGATCAAGGAATGCCCGGCCTTGTGCCGGGCATTTTCATAAAGGCTCAGAGTAAGCGAAGGGACTGATCCGCTCTCCCTTCATCAATGAAAAGAGGTGCGTGATGTCTACGATTGCATTGCCCCCATCGATCGACGCGATGGAAACGCTTTTGGCACAAGGCGATTATGTCGCCGATCGCGCGCTCTCAACCGTTCTTTTTCTTGCCTTGAAAATGGGCCGCCCGATTTTGCTCGAGGGTGAAGCGGGTGTTGGTAAAACTGAAATCGCGAAAGTGCTTGCGAAAACTTTGGGCCGCAAACTCATCCGTCTGCAATGCTATGAGGGGCTTGATGTCTCATCGGCTGTTTATGAATGGAATTACGCCGCGCAGATGATGGCTATTCGCCTGTCAGAGGCCGAAGGTGGTGTTGATCGCTCTAAACTTGAATCCGATATTTTTTCTGAACGCTATCTCGTGCGTCGTCCAATCCTTGAAGCGCTCACGCCTGACGTTTCAGGCGCGCCCGTCTTGTTGATCGACGAGCTTGATCGCACAGACGAAGCCTTTGAAGCCTATCTTCTCGAAGTGTTGAGTGATTTTCAGGTGACGATTCCTGAATTTGGAACCGTCAAAGCACCATCGCCGCCAATTGTGATTGTAACGTCGAACCGCACACGTGAAATTCACGACGCGTTGAAGCGGCGTTGCCTTTATCATTGGGTGGGGTACCCGACCGCTGAACGCGAATTAAAAATTCTGCGGACGAAAGCCCCGCATGCGTCTGAAAAATTGTCGGGCGAGATTGTCGCCTTTGTTCAGGCGCTTCGCAAACAAGACCTCTTTAAAGTGCCGGGCGTTGCCGAAACGCTTGATTGGGCGACCGCTCTTGTCGAGCTTGATGCTGTTGCTCTTGATCCGAAAGATGTCACCGATACGCTTGGCGTCTTGTTGAAATATCAAGATGACATCCAGAAGATGCAGGGCTCTGAAGTCAAAGCGATTTTGGATGAAATCAAAGTGGCGACGAAGCCTGAGAAGCCGCCGAAATAATGCCCGGAAAACTCTCCGAGAATATTGCCTATTTTGCGCGCGCTTTGCGTGAGGCGGGTTTGCCTGTGGGACCCGGCGCGGTCATTGATGCGGTGTCTGCCGTTGAAACGGCTCATATCGGCAGTCGTGAAGATCTCTATTGGACCTTGCATGCGATCTTTGTGAAGAAGCATGAAGATTCGGATGTGTTCACACAGGCCTTTCGCATTTTCTTCCGGCGTAAAGCGCTGATTGAAAAAATCATCCAAACCATGTCGCCTTATTCGCCGGGCAAGGATGAGAAGAAAAAGAAACCGGAAGCCGGTGCATTGCGGGCGGCCGAATCATTGCTCAAAGCTAAGCGCGATGAAACGCCGCCTGAAGAAGAAAAAATTGAATTTGATGCAAGGCTGACAATATCCGAACGCGAGATTTTGCAGACCAAAGATTTTGCGCAAATGAGCGCGCAAGAAATAGTACAAGCGCGTATTTTGATTGATCGCTTGATCATGCCGGATGATGCACGCCCGACGCGTCGCTTTGTTGCGGCGTCATCAGGCAAACGAATTGATCCGCGACGAACCTTCCGCTCAAGCTTACGGCAGGGTGGTGACCATATCGCGTTGCAGTTTCGCGATCATGCTGAGCGCCAGCCGCCTGTTGTGGCCATTTGTGACATATCGGGATCAATGGCCGATTATACGAGACTATTTCTTCACTTCATTCACGCGCTGACGGATAAGCGTAAACGCGTGCATACATTTCTTTTTGGTACGCGTTTAACCAATGTCACCCGCTCTTTGAAAAGCCGTGATCCCGATGAGGCGCTCGCGAAATGTTCTGAACAAGTGGCGGATTGGTCCGGCGGCACGCGTATTGGCCCGTCGCTCACAAAGTTTAATCGTGAATGGGCGCGCCGTGTTTTGGGGCAGGGCGCGATTGTCCTTCTCTTCACCGATGGGCTTGAGCGGGACGATACGGACGAACTGCAAAAAGAAATATCGCGCCTTCATCGCTCATGCTCGAAACTCGTCTGGCTCAATCCGCTTTTGCGTTTCGATGGCTTTGAGGCGAAAGCCTCTGGCATTCGCGCTATACTTCCGCATGTTGACGAATTCCGCCCCATTCATAATTTAAAGAGCATGGAGACGCTGGTGAAGGCTTTGTCTAAAGACAGCGCTGCCTCCGCTGATCCGCGGCTATGGTTGAAGCGCGTCGCTTGAGTTGAAGTGAAGGAACCATCTGATGCTCGCCACCGATGATGATCTTTTGAGACAGGCGGAAGAATGGCGGCGGGAAGGCCGTGGCGTGGCCTTGGCAACCGTCGTTGAGACTTGGGGCTCGGCCCCGCGTCCTGTGGGCAGCCATCTCGTGATCGATGCCGAGGGCACGTTTATGGGCTCCGTCTCCGGCGGCTGCGTCGAGGGCGCGGTCGTGACCGAAGCGCTCGATGTGATTGAAAGCGGCGCGCCCAAGCTTTTGGAATTTGGTGTGGCGGATGAAACGGCGTGGCAGGTCGGTCTCTCTTGCGGTGGACGCATCAGCGTCTATGTCGAGAAAGTGACCTAGATGGACCTCGCGCTTCTCGCTCGGCTCAATGAGGAACGCGCGGCGCGCCGGGCTGCGGTGCTCGTCACTGATTTGCAGTCGAATACACAACGCCTCGTTCTTGAAAAAGATATAATGGCTGATCCTTTGTCGGCTCTTCTCTCCGATGCGTTGCGGATGGGGAAAAGTGGCGTTGTTGAAAGCGATGGCCATAAGGTTTTTCTCACCGTTCAAGCGCCGGTGCTGCGTATCATTGCCATTGGGGCGGTTCACATCTCGCAAGCGCTTGTGCCGATGGCAAAGCAACTCGGCCATGATGTGATTATTGTTGATCCGCGCGAGGCCTTTGCTTCGCCCGAGCGGTTTCCGGATGTGCCGGTTCATGCCGAATGGCCCGATGTCGCTTTGCCGCGCTTAGGCGCTGATCGTTATACCGCCTATCTTTTGCTCACCCATGATCCGAAGATCGATGATCCGGCTTTGCATTTTGCGTTGAAGTCTGATGCCTTTTATATCGGCGCACTCGGCTCACGTAAAACTCATGGCAAAAGAGTCGAGCGCTTGCAGACGATTGGATTTGATGAGCACGCGATCAAACGCATCCACGCGCCGATTGGCTTAAATATAGGCGCCATCAGTCCTGCTGAAATTGCGTTGTCGATTTTGGGCGAGATCACAGCAAAGCTTCGTTTGAAGCCTGACGGTACGAAGATCGGAAACTGATCTGATGAAATTCGGTCCCGTTCCGCTTGATCAGGCTTTGGGTGCGATCTCCGCGCATTCGGTAAAGATTGCTGAGCGGTCGATCAAGAAGGGCGCACGCCTGACAAGCGACGATCTTGCAGCTTTACGCGCTGATGGGCGCAACAGTGTTATTGTCGCGCAACTCGATGCCGATGATATGGATGAGGATCATGCTGCGGAGAGTCTTGCGTCCTCTTTGTGTGGATCAAGCATTCGGCTTGATCGGCCTTCAACAGGACGGGTCAATCTTTTTGCAAGTGCGTCGGGTGTATTGCGTGTCGATGCTTCACGAATTGCCGCGCTGAATGCCATTGATGAATCGGTGACATTCGCCACGCTGCCGGATTATCGCGCGGTTGAGCGCGGGGAGATGGTGGCCACTGTTAAAATCATTCCCTTTGCGGTGTCGAAAAAAATCATGGATGAAACACAAGCGGTTATTAAGGCATCGCCGCTTGTTTCGGTTCATCCCTTCAAACCGCGTAAGGTCGCCGCGATTTCAACTTTGCTTCCCGGCTTGAAACCGAGCGTGATCAACAAAACACTGGCTGTGCTTGAAGGACGTCTTGCGCCCTCAGGCTCGATGGTCGAGTCCGATTTGCGTGTCACACATGATGTAACTTCCGTTACCAAGGCCATCACATCGGCGCTCGACGATGGCGCGGAACTGGTGATCATTTATGGCGCGTCAGCAATTACAGACCGCCGTGATATTATTCCGTCAGCCATTGAACACGCTGGCGGTCGTGTTGAACATTTTGGCATGCCGGTTGATCCGGGTAATCTTTTATTGATTGGCTCCGTGCGCGATAAAATAGTGATTGGTGCGCCAGGTTGCGCGCGGTCACCGAAAGAAAATGGATTTGATTGGGTGCTTCATCGCGTGATGGCCGACATTCCTGTGACGCGCGCCGATATCACCGCCTTGGGAGTTGGTGGCCTGTTGATGGAAATCGTGCAGCGCGGTCATCCGCGTGATCCCGGTGCGGAGCATGTAGAATGACGATCGCGGCGCTTGTTCTCGCCGCGGGTCGCTCAACGCGCATGGGCAGCAATAAGCTTTTAGAATACTTAAATGATCGGCCCATTGTGCGTCATGTCGTCGATGCCGCTTTGGCATCACAAGCACGACCGGTTGTTGTGGTCACCGGACATCAAGAGAGTGAAATCAACAAAGCACTCGCGTCCTGCGATGTCAGCTACACATCCAATCCCCATTATGCTGAAGGTCTTTCAACATCACTCAAAGCGGGTATGGCCTCATTACCGTCCACGTGCGAAGGCGTTCTGATTTTATTGGGCGATATGCCTTTGATTGATGCACCTTTGATCAATCACATGATAGAGCAAGTTAAAGCCTCACCATCCGCGCTTGCCTTTGTCCCTATCCATAAGGGTGAGTGGGGCAATCCGGTTTTATTGACGCGGCTTTTGTTTGATCAAGTCTCATCACTCGAAGGTGACGCAGGTGCGCGGAAACTTTTAATGGCGCATCGCGACCGCGTGATCGAAGTTCCAGTCGAAAGTGATTCGATATTTCTTGATCTCGATACGCCTGAGGCGCTCGCCAAAGCGCGCGGCTAAAAATTTACTAACATGAATTATGATAAAGTGCTTTTGAAAATTTGAGTGATAATTTTTTCACCCCACCCCTTACCCCTCCCCCTCGAGGGGAGGGGAAAATAGGAGAGCGAAGCGATGCTATTGGGGTGGGGGGTATTTCATTTAAATTTTTGTGTCTGACGCTGTCGTTTCGGGGCATGAATTAAGTCTTCACTTTCCTATCCATCCGGCATCGATCAGAGCAATAAAGCACTTCATCCCACACGCGTTCCCATTTTTTGCGCCATGTGAATGGTCGACCGCAGGTCTTGCACGTCTTCTGCGGCAACTCGCTCTTTTTCCGCATAGGGGGCATGAGGGGCGTGTTTCAATCTGTTTGCGTTGCTCACGCGTAAATCGATCAGAAATGTAAAATTGGCAAGCAGTATAAGGATCACAAGCGGCATGACGGGTACAATTCTGATTTTTGGTGGTGCAGGCGGTATCGGGTCTTCTGTCGCTAAAGCGGTAAAAGCGCGCGGCTTCTCGGTGCATCTCGCGGGGCGCGACAAGGCGCGGCTTGATGCCGCAGCTTCAGCCTTAGGCGGCGCCACGGTCAGCGTCGCGGATGTGTTCAATGAAGATGATATTGCCGATGCCGTTGATGCCGCCACACAACAAGGGCAAGGCGCCTTAGCGGGTCTTTGCTATGCCGTTGGCTCGATCACGTTAAAGCCTGTAACGCGGTTGCAAGAAGAGGAAGCGCTTGCGGATTTCAAATTGAATGCGCTCGGTGCATTCACCGCTGTTAAAGCCGCACTGCCTGCACTTAAGGCCTATCAGGGCACAGCATCAGTATTGTTGTTCTCGACCATTGCCGTGCATCAAGGATTTTCTGCGCATGCCTCAATCGGCATGGCGAAAGGCGCGGTTGAAGGGTTGACCTTGTCGCTTGCGGCCGAGCTCGCCCCAAAGATCCGCGTCAATTGCATCGCGCCCTCATTGACGCGCACATCTTTGGCAGCGTCGCTCACATCAAATGACACGCTGGTTCAGTCAATCGGCAGTATGCATGCGATGCAGCGTATCGGTGAGCCTGATGATGTTGGCCCGCTTGCCGGACTACTCTTATCACCGGAAGCTGATTGGATCACAGGACAAAGCTTCGGCATTGATGGTGGCCGCGCGCGTTTGCGCACTAAGGGCTGATGATGGCCGGGGCATTGCGTTTGGTTCTCGGCGATCAATTATCGCGCGGGCTTTCAAGTCTTAAAGACATTGATCCGAAGAAGGATCATGT
>RFXE01000260.1 GCA_009921785.1 Alphaproteobacteria bacterium | reverse complement strand
TTCTCCACTTGTGCGGTTTCTTGCACGCCAAGTGCTGCTGTGGGCTCATCCATGATAATAAGTTTAGAGGCAAAGGTCGCCGTACGCGCAATGGCCACGCATTGACGTTGGCCGCCCGACATATTGCGGATCGTATTCGCGAGGTTTGGAATTTTTACAGCGGTACGTTTCAACGCATCTTCTGTTGCGGAACGCATGCCTTTGAAATCAAGAATAGAGAAGGGTCCGAGTTTTACGAGAATCTTTTCGCGGCCCAAAAAGAGATTGGAGGGTACATCAAGGTCATCAGCCAGAGCGAGATTTTGAAACACTGTTTCAATGCCGGCTTCGCGCGCCTCGAGTGGACCTTTGAACTGAACTTCTTGACCATCAAACAGAACGCGGCCGCGCGTGCGTTGTTCAACGCCCGTAATTTGTCGAACGAATGTTGATTTGCCGGCGCCATTATCGCCCATGATGGCGACATGTTCACCGCGTCTCAATTCAAAATTGGCATCTTCAAGCGCATGGACGCCGCCATAATGTTTGGTGAGACCTTCGGTCTTGAGAATGATGTCTGAGCTATTGGGTTGTGACATGGGTCAGACCTCCCGTGCCTGGCGTTTTTGTCGCCATTGATCAAGCGCCACCGCACCCACAATGATCGCGCCTTTCACCATGTTTTGATAATAAGCGTCGACTGACAAGAAAATGAAACCGGAAAAGATCACGCCGAAAATCAGCATGCCAAGGGCTGTGCCCAAAATACTCCCGCGACCACCGGAAAGCGATACGCCGCCGATGACCGCCATCGCAATCGCATCAAGTTCGTTCATGGTACCGAAGACGGCTTGCGCGGTTTGCGCGCGGGCAACAAGCACCAGACCAGCAAGGCCTGCGAGCAGCGCTGCGATCACATAAACGAGCATCAGATGCCGCTCAACATTGATGCCCGACATGCGTGCCGAGGCTTCATTCGATCCAATCGCATATGTGTGTCGCCCGTAGACAGTGAATTTCAAAATTAACGTAAACAGCGCCGCGATCGCGATAAATATCCAAACCGGCATCAAGCCATCACCAAGTGCCATGAAACTTTCGGTCGGAAAGCTGATCGGTTGGCCCTTTGTGTACCACAAGGCCACACCGCGTGCTGACACCATCATCCCTAGTGTCGCAATGAAGGGGGGCAATTTTACATAGGCAATCAATAATCCATTGATCAGCCCACAGATGAGCGCCACGGAAAGCCCGACCATAATTGGCACGATGATCGGTAGATCGACCCAGCCTTGCGTGTGGAAAATTGCACGCGCATTAGTGCCCACTTGTGCGAAACTCATGGCGATCATGGCAGTTGCGCCGATGATCGATCCGCCTGACAAATCAATCCCGCCCGAACACCCACTGCAAGAATGCCAACAACGGCCACCTGCGTGATCATGATCGAGAGGCGCAATTTGTTCATCAAAAAGCTTTGATCAACGACAATCCAGCCGATGATTTCAAATAGAATCATGATGACGATGAGCCCAATTAGGGCATTCAATTCTGCAGGCCATGCTTTACGCTTGGGGCGTGCGCCCGGCATAGCGGCAACACTTGAGTCCGTCATCTGATCATCCCTGCGTTTTCTTAAATCGCGCCGGGCCGAAGCCCGACGCGTGAAGTTTGTTCAAAGAATTCTAAGCGTTAAAATACTTAGTTTTTCGCGAGATAATCTTTGATGTTCGCAGGTGTCACGAGCTGGAAGGGAATATAGACCTTCTTGTCGACCTTTGCGCCGCCGGCAATCTTGAGCGCCGTATCGATCGAGCCGCTACCTTGGCCAGCGGCATCTTGGAACACGGTCACAGCGAGATCACCGTCTTGCATCGCCTTGAGGGCTTCTTGTGTAGCATCAACGCCGCCAACAGGAATGTCCTTGGTTGAAATGCCTGCCTTTTTGAGCGCGTTGATTGCACCGAGCGCCATATCGTCATTGTTGGCGATAATGGTGTCGAATTTCACACCCTTCGAGATCCAGTTAGTAACGATGTCTTGACCAGCATCGCGCTTCCAACCACCGGTCTGCTCTTCAACAACCTTGATGAAGTTGCATTCTGGTGTTGCAATCACGTCATGAACGTCTTTTGTACGTTGCACAGCAGCCTGGTTCGACAATTCGCCGACGAGTACGACAGCATTTGCGCCTTTGCCCTTGCCCTTTTCCTTCAGGATACGGCAGATTTCTTTGGTTTCGAGCGTGCCGGAATCGACTTCATTCGATGCCACGAACGCTTGATTGTCAGGCAGCGTATCAACATTGATAGGCTGGCGATTGACGTAGACGAGCGGAATCTTAGCCTTCGCTGCTGCATCCGTCATGGCTTGCGTAGCTGATGTATCAACCGCATTTACGATGATCGCATCAACGCCAGAAGCAATGAAGTTTTGAACCTGCGAGAGCTGATTGGCGACGTCATTCTTGGCGTCTTCCAACTGCAGCTTAACACCGGGAAGCTTTGCAGCATGATCTGTCATGCCCTTGGCCATCACGGCGATGAAGGTAAATTCGAGACTTGAGAGTGTGGCACCGATTTTCTTGTCTGCTGCCTGAGCGCCAGACGTGATTAGGGCAGCGGCAACCGCGCCAATGACGAGTTTTTTCATCCGTTTCCTCCAAAATATGGTGTCCGATCGCACCTGATTTTTTTTTAGCATCGCCCCGTAGAAGCCTAGAACAATGGGCGAGGGTTCCTTTCGGATAAATCGGCCCCCATCGAACGATCTGAAATCTGTTGATCTTAAACAACCACTATCTTGATCAAATTTGATCAA
>RFXE01000259.1 GCA_009921785.1 Alphaproteobacteria bacterium | reverse complement strand
TGAATCATCAACTGGATTGCTTCGCTCGCGCTCGCAATGACGGCTTAATTAAATGAACCGCTGCGCCGCTTGTTTATGATCGGCCATCAATTGCGCTAAATCAGTTCCCACCGGCATCGCATCGATCACACGCCATTGACCGCCAATCATCACGCGATCAGCGCGATGTGCGCCGCAAAGCACGAGCGTCGCAAGCGGATCATGGCCACCCGAAAAGCGCAGTTCGTCCAGTGTGAACAGCGCGAGATCCGCCTGTTTGCCAACGGCAATCTGACCAATATCATCACGTCCCAAACAGCGCGCTGAACCTTCTGTGGCCCAGCGCAACGCATCAAAATGCGTCACCGCTTCAGCTGATTCATAATGCAAGCGATTGACCATCAAAGCGTGGCGCACGGCTTCCATCATATTGGAAGAATCATTCGAGGCTGAGCCATCAACGCCCAAGCCGACAGGCGCACCGGCGCGTTCCAATTCCCGCGTTTTACAAAAGCCTGAAGCAAGCACGGCATTCGATGTCGGGCAATGACAAATGCCCACGCCATGTCTGCCGAGCTTGGTGCAATCATCCGCCGTGAAATGTACGCCATGCGCCAACCATGTGCGCGGCGTGAGCCAGCCAACTTCTTCTAAAAGCTCAATGGGACGGCAATGATAGACTTCCGCGCAGTAAGCATCTTCATCTTTTGTCTCGGCCAAATGCGTGTGAAGGCGCGCATCATATTTTCCGGCGAGTGCCGCGCTTTCGCTCATTAAGCGTTTGGTTACGGAGAAAGGCGAGCAGGGTGCAAGCGCCACGCGGATTGACGCACCTTCGCTTTTATCGTGATAGCGGCCCAATAATCTTTCGCTATCAGCCAGAATTGTATCTTCATCCTGCACCACGGTGTCAGGCGGCAAACCACCATCTTTTTGCGAGAGATTCATTGAACCGCGCGTCACCGTCATGCGCATGCCGAGTTTTCGTGCCTCATCGACTTCGATGTCGATGGCTTCATCAAGGCCCGCGGGAAAAAGATAATGATGATCCGCCGCCGTGGTGCAGCCCGACATCAATAATTCGATCAGCGCCAGACGCACAGCAATGCGGAGTCGCTCCGGATCAAGCCGCGCCCAAATTGGATAAAGCGCTTTGAGCCAGGGGAATAATTCCTTGTTGATCGCGGCCGGATGCGCACGAGTCAGCGTCTGATAAAAATGATGATGAGTGTTGATGAGCCCCGGCAAGACCACATGACGCGAGGCATCAAAAATCTGATCAACCTTTTGAAAAGGCACACCCCCCGCCGCAACGAGTTCAACAATCCGGCCGCCCGCAATAACGAGACCTCCAGCCGCTTTGGGCTCGAGAGTGGCGAGAGGAGTCTTGATAAACAGGCGCATAACCGACTTCCACGTGACAAAAAGGCCGAGGCGGCGAAGGTGACATAAAGGCCGCCTCTTGGTAAGAAGCGCGCCGCTCTTTACTCCAATTTATGGGACGAAATGCCATGGCACACGACGCGCTCGCCTCCGTTATCGACGCCGCTTGGGAAAAGCGCACCGAATTGAACCCTTCGAGCAAGGGTGAAGTCCGTGACGCCGTCGAGTTCGCCCTGCAGAAACTCGATTCGGGCGAATTGCGTGTGGCCACGAAAGAGGCGGATGGCTCCTGGTCAACCCATCAGTGGCTTAAGAAAGCGGTGCTTCTCTCCTTCCGTCTGAACGATAATGCAATGATCTCCGGCGGTCCCGGCGGTTCAAGCTGGTGGGACAAGGTCCCCTCGAAGTTTGACGGATGGACGGCAGCGGATTTTGCAAAAGCGGGGTTCCGCACGGTTCCGAATTGCACCGTTCGTCGGGGCGCCTATATCGCCCCGGGCGCGATCCTCATGCCGTCTTTCGTGAATATCGGCGGCTATGTCGATACGGGCACGATGGTTGATACTTGGGTCACAGTCGGCTCCTGCGCACAGATCGGCAAGAATGTGCACCTCTCCGGCGGCGTCGGCATTGGCGGTGTATTGGAGCCGGTGCAAGCGGGTCCAACCATCATCGAAGATAATTGCTTTATCGGTGCGCGCTCAGAAGTTGTTGAAGGCGTCGTCGTAGGCGAAGGCTCCGTGATTTCGATGGGCGTGTTCATCGGTCAATCGACAAAGATCGTGGATCGCGAAACGGGTGAAGTGCATATGGGCCACGTGCCGCCTTATTCGGTTGTTGTGTCCGGCTCCATGCCGGGCAAGCCTTTACCTGATGGCACGATGGGCCCGTCGCTATATTGCGCGGTGATTGTGAAAAAAGTTGATGCCAAAACGCGTGCGAAGACGGGCATCAATGAATTACTCAGGGATTGATGCGAGGATTGACGGATTTCCCCGTTAGGAGGATGATCTGAACATGACTGACGTAACGCCTCACGGTTTTGTTGTTAATGCGTCTTGGGATGCCGAGGCAGGCGTGTGGCTTGCCACAAGTGATGCGGTTCCGGGTCTCGCCATCGAAGCGGAAACGTGGCCCAGTTTGATCGAAGAAATTGGTTTTGTTCTTCCCGATTTAATCGAACTTAATCGGCTTGATCTTGATCCTAAAGCATTCACTGTTCGGGCCGAATCCCATGTGTCTTTGACCGCGGCATGAGGGATGGCGAATTTTTATCATGATTTGATTGCCATCCTCAAAGCGAATAATTGCACATTTGTAAGAGAGGGCAAAGGCAGTCATGAAATCTGGTTCAGTCCGGTTTCAATGCAAAACTTTACTGTCCCCAAAACAACACTATCCCGTCATATGGCCAATGTCGTTCTAAAACAGGCCGGCCTCAAAAAGAATTTCTAATGCT
>RFXE01000258.1 GCA_009921785.1 Alphaproteobacteria bacterium | reverse complement strand
GGCGCAGCGCGCTTGAACTTTGCGCGCTCAAAAACATCAAAGCCGAGATTGCGCCTCTGCGTTACGAGGATTTAATGACGGCAGACGAAGCCTTCTGCACCTCGACCGCTGGCGGCATTGTGCCCGTTTCAAAAATCAACGGCCATATCATGTGCAATGGCAGCCCCGGGCCCATAAGCACTTCCTTAAAGGAGTTTTATTGGGAGCAACATCGTGCCGGATGGCATGTGACTCCGGTCAATTATGATCAGAAAGCTGAAACACTATGACGAACCACCATCAATTTCACACGTCGATTGGTGTTCTGGGCGCTGCGCAGTTTCCTCATGCGCTCCGGCGCCTTTCTGAAGCCTTCCCTAAAATCAAATGGCATCAAAGCGAAAGCGGGCAAACGATCAGTCTCACTGAAGATAAGACGCTTCCCGAAGGCGCGTTTCGTATTGAGGCTACACCTGATCGCATTACAATTGTCGGCGGTCCGTTTTCAGGCGTTATCTATGGTGTCGAAGAACTCATCAAACGCGGCGGCGATCAGCCTGATCGACTCAGCGTAAAAGCTGATCCGATCTATGAGGTACCGGGGCTCACTTATCGCACCTTTTGGACATGGGATCACTCGACCAATTGGGAACTCTCACAAATTGGTCAGCAAGAGATCGGCGTTTTTAACCCCTATCAAAAGCCGCCGTCCGGCTTTTTGAGCGACTACAAACGTTGCATTGATTTTTGCTCACGCAATCGCATTGCCGCTATCGTCATTTATGGATTCTTGCGAGATCCGCATGGTGGCATTGAAGCTGCAAAAGAGTTGTGTCGCTATGCAACCGAACGCGGCGTTCGGATTCTGCCCGGCATTGCCATTGGCTCTTATGGTGGTGTGTATTGGGAGGGCGACAACAAATACAATCTCGCAACATGGTTGAAGGCGAATCCCCAACACGCTGCCACCCTTGAAAAGGGTGTGGGCTTTCAAATCGCTGATCTCGCATTCCCTCTCAATTTTCCGAAATCAGATTACACGCTTTCCGCCTGTCCCTCAGCGCCTGAAACCATGGCGTGGATGGAAGAAGGCGTCGCCTGGCTGACCGAGACATTCGACATCGGCGGCATCAATATTGAAGCGGGTGACTATGGTGTGTGCGGATGTTCACGCTGTGTCGCGCGTCGCGCCAATGAACGCGAAGCCGCACGACGCAACGAGGTCAATGGTGATTATTGGTCACACACCGATATGGCCGATAATTTTCCACGCCTGTTCCGAACAGCCAAGACACGAAAAGACGATCTCTGGATTTATAGTGAAATCCAATGGGACAATCTTCTTGATCCTGTTTCACTGGACGCGCAAAAGCGCTTGCCCCCCGGAGGCATTTATCAACACACGACCAACCGGACTTATTGGACACGCATCAAAAATGAATTGACGAAAGCCTATATTGACGGCTTGCCGATGCAGCCCAATGTACTCCGGTGTCAATTTGCCTGCCAATGGAATGGTGATGAACGGAGCGAACGCTATGCGCTCAACGCGCGCGTGTTTTCCGATATGGCGGCGCTTTGTTCGCGAACCGGAATGAAGGGACTAACCGTATGGGGCGAGCCTTCGCCCTATCACGCCAGCGTTGAATTATCTTATTTGGCCTTCGCGCGGTTTTCATGGTCGCCCACTTTGTCGTGGGATACATTTCTTGATGAAGATGTCGCGCCGCTTATGGGCGGCAAGGATGCCGCTCGCGCCTTCGTTGCCATCGCCGAAGACCTCGATGCGCATCAAAAGCTCCCGATTGAACGGCTCCATGCCTTGAAGCGGCGCGCAGCCGACCATCGCGCCGACGATGAAGCGGGTCGCCGTTGGCTCACGCTCGAAGAGCAAATCTCACGGCGTATCTATATGGGGGCCTAAAAGGCCCCCTTTGGACTCCGCGCTGATCTTGAAAATCTTCGCGCTTTTGAATTTCAAAAACGAGGTTGTATGTCGTTAGACGCCTCACACCTCAAGAGCTGCGCCAACTTCAGGCACAATCACTTTCGTCTTCGAGCCTTTCATCGCCTTTTGAAAGCCCGAGGCATCCGGCGCAAGCATCGGAAATGTTCCGTAATGAATCGGAATCGCAACAGAAGCTTTGAAATAGCGGTTGAGCGCAAGCGCTGCAGTCTCCACGCCCATGGTGAAGCGGTCGCCAATCGGCACCAGAATAATGTCGGGTTGATGAAGTTCGGCGATCAAAGCCATATCCGAAAAGAGATCCGTATCGCCCATGTGATAGAGCGTCTTCTCGCCCTTGGCCTTGATCACGAGGCCATTCGGATTACCGAGATAAATGCTCTTGCCCTTTTCAACCGTGCCCGACGAATGTTTCGCATCGGTGAAGCTCACCGTGAACCCGCCGCAGTCCACCGTGCCGCCCGTATTGCCGGGGTTCATATTGTCCGCGCCCATCGAGGCGAGGTGCGCACAGATTTCGTAATTTGAAACAATCTGCGGCTTCTGCTTTTTGCCATTAGCTTTGGCACCAATCTCTGCGGCATCGCCGACATGGTCATCATGGCCATGGGTGAGGAGGATATGGGTCACACCCTTGGTGACTTCGGCGAACTTGCCCTTGAAGCTGGGATTTCCCTTCAAAAACGGATCAATCAGCAGCGTGGACGCGCCGATTTCAACGCGAAAAGCCGAATGGCCGAGCCAGGTCAGTTTCATGATGGTGGTCCTCACTCTACAGAATTTGAAGGTCTGAAGAGACTACGCACGAAAGGAAAGTCCGGTTTGCCCCTCTCCCTTTCCCTTTTGGCCCCATCTGTCCCAAGGGGGCACGCTTTTTGGCACCA
>RFXE01000257.1 GCA_009921785.1 Alphaproteobacteria bacterium | reverse complement strand
AGGCAGACCTCGATCTTTCAACGCGCGGATGACCGTTTCAAAAAATATATTCCGATTGCGCACCAAAATCAGAATATCACCGGGACGGATGGCGCGTGGGTGACCCTTCTCATCGTGAATCATCTCTTTCGATGAAGTATCGATGAGCGTTTTGATATGGTCGGCAATCTGCATCGCGAGCCGCACAGACGGGCTTCCGATGCCAGGTTCATCAAGCGGTGCGATCCAGTTTTGCGAGGGCTCTTTTTTTTCTTCTGCAATCAAGGGCCAGAGTTCGACAAGGCCCGGGGCATTGCTTCTCTGGCTCGAATGGCTCGTGGGGCGCGGATCTTTCTCAAGGCCTTGATAGCGATGCGGTGCAGAGAATACAGCATCAACCGATTCCAGAATCACAGGTGATGAACGGAAGGATAGCGTTAAATCTTCGGCATGAAAGGATGAGCGTCCCTCTCCCTCAACGCGCTTCTGGAACAGGGAACGACTGAGAAAGAATGATTCGGGTTCCGCGCCCTGAAAACTATAAATCGATTGTTTCGGATCGCCGACGGCAAAAACTGTACGTTGTACCATACGTGCCGTTTCGCCTGCGTGAAATTCTTCCGTCAGTGCGTGGAGAATATCCCATTGCGCGGGGCTTGTATCCTGCGCTTCATCAACCAGCAGATGATCAATGCCTTGATCAAGTTTATACAGCACCCAACGCGCACCTGCGCGCGTAAAAAGAGCATTGGTCCGTTCAATCAAATCATCAAAATCAAGCGATCCCGTTTTGATTTTCTCTTGTTCATAATGAGCGAGTATGGCGCCCGCAACGCGAAGCGCTGAACATGAACGCTCCGCACAGTTCGTGGCTTTCCGCTTTTCCAATAGATCAACAAGGCGCTGTTGCTCGGCGAGTAAAGTCGCTCTTATACTCGGATCGATTTCATCAATCTTCTTCGTCGTGAGGTTCTTTGTCGCAAGCGGAGTCATTTTTTTTGTAAAAAATACTTTGAAATATACTTCCTCCCACTCATCGCCACCGGATAACTGCATCGATTTTGTAAAGTCGGCAATATTATCCTGATCAGTAGCTGCATCAGATCGTGACAAGATCGACATCATCGCGCGAAGCTGATCGTCTGTGAGTCGCCCTTCATAAATATCGCGCGTTACCAATAAAGATGTGTCTTCGCCTCGCAGACCAAGCGTATGTTTGATGCGATGTTCACTTGTGTTTTTGCCGGTTGTCTCTTGAAGCAGCGCACGAAGCGCAGCGCGCTCTTTCAGGAGCGGTGTGATGACTTTGTTGAAACCGTTCTCGCCCGTGGCTTCGATCACTAAGGCCAAAGCGTTGCGCAAAACGGGATCGGATCGCCCCGCGGAAGCGATCACCAAATCGCGCGCGCGATGAAGTCGATCTTCAACGGCTTTCTCGTCAAGAATGTCAAAGCCTGCCGGAACATTGGCCTCAAACGGGAAGAGATGCAGAACGCGTTCACAAAAGGCGTGAATGGTTTGAATTTTCAAGCCGCCTGGTGTTTCAACCGCTCGCGCAAAAAGCCGCCGCGCCTCTTTAAGCCTTGCTGCGTCGGGTTCTTGTTGATCGAGGGCGAAAAGTTCTTTTGTGAGCGCATCATCATCAAGCGTCACCCATCGTGATAGATCGCGGAAGACGCGGTTGGCCATATTGGCGGCAGCGGCTGTTGTATAAGTAAGTGCAAGAATTTTTCCGGGATCAACGCCGTCTACAAGCAACCGCAAAAGACGTTTTACAAGAACATGGGTTTTCCCGGAACCGGCATTAGCCGCCACAAAGGCCGAAGCTTTCGGATCGGACGCACGCCTTTGTTTGATGTCCGTGTCATAGCGGAGAGAGTCTGCGCTCATTCGCTCTCACTCCCCTCATCGCCGCCACGGGACCATTCCTTCACACGGGCGAGGTGATCATAATCACCGTAACGACGCGCGAATTCAGCAATCGGTCGCGATAAGAAGGGATGACCTTCATTCCAATGCGCAGTGATCATGGATATGAGATTTGAAAAATGTTGATCAATCAACTCATCAAGCGTGATTCCGTCGGGCTTCACAGCAACGACAGAGCCCTTCTTTTTACCACCGAGCTTTACATAAAGAAGCTCATGACTTTCGCGCGCGCCAAGCGATTTGAAGCCACCCAGCTTTGCAATCGCCGCTTCAAGCGTTAATTGCGGCGTGAGACCAATATTGATTTGCTTTTGTCCGGGCGGCTCACCGGTTTTGAAATCAATAAATGCCGCTTTGCCATCTTTCATAATTTCAATCCGATCTGCGCGGGCGGACAAACGAAACTTTTCGTCCTTGCCGATGTCAAACTCGATTGATCCCTCTTGTTCGGCGAGTAGGGGTGGTGTGATCTCAAGGCGGCGCTTGGCTTCCCAATCGATCAACCATGAAGCCAAAGAGCAAAAGTTTGGCCACCAAAAAGCTTCGAAATCCGGACGTCCTTGAAGCGGTGCGAATTCTACTTCAGCACATTTTAGCAGCTGATCATATGCATTTTCAGGAAGCGCTACTGGAAAGGCTTTCGTAAAGGCGCTGATCGCTTCATGAGTCATAGTTCCGAGATCGGAAGCTCTGATGTCGCGCCCTACGGGATCAATTGGATCGAGTTTTAAAACATAGCGCCCGTAGATTGAATAAGGATCACGCCGTAACGTCTCAATGGATGTGACTGAAAGCCGCTTTGGTAAAAAGGCGCGTGATGGAACGGGTTTGGGTTGCGGAAGCGTTGGCGCAACAGGGCCTGAATCGATCCGGTGCGCCCATGAAAGATAGATTTCGCCGCGATGGGCTAATGTTTTATAACGTTCTTCTCCCGTGAGTGCTCGCAGTCTTTGTAAAAAGCGCGACGCGACAACCGGTTGGCCTCCGCGTTTATTCGCGCGC
>RFXE01000256.1 GCA_009921785.1 Alphaproteobacteria bacterium | reverse complement strand
TTGAGCGTGAAATTTCTAAGTTGGTGCTCGTTCATGACTTCGCCTTTTCATCGCCCGGCAACACATAGTCCGTGCCTTCCCATGGCGAGAGGAAATCAAAATTACGGAATTCTTGGACGAGCTTTACGGGTTCATAGACCACCCGCTTCTGCTCATCATCGTAACGGACTTCGACATAACCGGATGTCGGAAAATCCTTGCGCAATGGATGACCCTGAAAACCATAATCCGTTAGCATGCGGCGCAAATCAGGATGATCATCGAAGATCACGCCATACATGTCGTAGACTTCACGCTCATACCAATTGGCCGCTGGAAAAACGGAGATGGCTGAGGGAACGGCGTTTGTCTCATCCGCTTCGAACGTCACACGCACGCGCGTATTGTGCTTCGGCGACAGGAGATGCCACACGATATCAAAACGCTTTTCGCGTGCGGGATAATCAGCAGCCGTTAAATCGGTGAAGTTCTTGAAGAGAAACCGTGCATCGTCACGCAAGGTTGTGAGCACACGAATGGTCTCGGAGGCCTCGGCGCGAATATTCAATTCGCCATAAGCGACGTCGACCGCATGCACGGCGCTGCCGAGCGTTGCCTTGATGGCATCGCCGAGAGCTTTGAGTGTGTCACCATCCTGTTGCATCAGATCTCGTCTTTTCTTCTCAGAACTCAGCGTTCAATCGTGCCGGTACGGCGGATCTTCTTTTGTAAAAGAAGAACACCATACAAAAGCGCTTCCGCTGTAGGTGGGCAGCCCGGGACATAGATGTCTACCGGAACCACACGGTCACAGCCACGCACGACTGAATAGGAATAATGATAATAGCCGCCGCCATTAGCGCATGAACCCATGGAGATCACGTAACGGGGCTCCGGCATCTGATCGTAAACCTTACGAAGCGCAGGCGCCATTTTGTTTGTGAGTGTACCGGCGACGATCATCACATCGGACTGACGTGGGCTAGCGCGCGGCGCAAAACCAAAGCGCTCCACATCATAACGCGGCATTGAGAGCTGCATCATTTCAACCGCGCAGCAGGCAAGACCAAAGGTCATCCACATCAACGAGCCCGTGCGTGCCCACTGGATGAGTTCATCGGTTGATGTGACAAGAAAACCCTTGTCGCCCAACTCGGCATTTACTTCCGAAAAAAATTTATCATTCGCGCCGATCGGCTTGCCAGTCGACGGATCGATTATGCCGCGCGGCGCGGGCGCAATGTCAGGCATCAATCCCATTCGAGCGCACCCTTCTTCCATTCATAGATGAAGCCGATGGTGAGAACACCTAAGAAGATCATCATCGACCAAAAACCGAAAAGCCCAACTTCTTTGAAGGCCACAGCCCAAGGAAAAAGAAAGGCGACTTCCAAATCAAAAATAATGAAGAGGATCGAGACAAGATAAAACCGCACATCAAACTTCATGCGCGCATCGTCAAAGGCTTCAAAACCGCACTCATAAGCCGATAATTTTTCGGGATCAGGATTTTGATAGGCGACGATAAAAGGCGCGACCAACAAGCCTAAACCAATCACAAGGCTCAAGCCGATAAACACGACAAGCGGAAGGTAATCGACAAGAAGATGGTCGAGGGATTGTCCCATCAGTTAGCTCTCCTTAGCGGACCAGTTTTCAAGGCCGTTTGAAGAGCCCTGGACCGACCCGGTAGCCGACCGCCCTTCCGGACCGCCGACCCTTTTTCGACGAGATTCGAACCGAACCCCGACTTTTTGCGGTGCAACGGATAGCCCAGCCTTGTGCATCGCGCAAGGTGACACAAGGCCCCATAATCTCCACTTCTGGTATCAAAAGGATCAGATTTTAATGAACTGCCCCGCTCCCGGCTTAAGGTCGACGCCTTAGCCCTGTTATCCACCCGTCCCGCGCTTGTAGTTTTAGGGTTTTCAGGCCATATCCGCGCCGCAGTTCATGTAAAAGAGGGGGACTCTCATGGCCAATTCAATCGACCTTTCCGGACAATTCGCTGTTGTTACCGGGGGCGCTCAGGGGATCGGCTATGCGGTTGCCGAGCGGCTCACAAAATCGGGGGCGCGCGTCGCCCTTTGGGACCGCGATGAAGCTTTAGCGCGCGAATCATCCGCCCACCTTCCCGGCTCGATTGTCGTTAAAGTGGAGCAGTCCGATGCGGCCTCCGTCCAGGCTGCCGCTGACGCCACGTTGAAAGCCTTTGGCCGCATCGATGTGCTCGTTAATAATGCCGGGATCGCTGGTCCGAATATGCCACTGGCTGATTATCCCCTCGACGCCTGGCATGACATCATCAATATCAATCTCAACGGCGTCTTTTATTGCTGCAAATCCGTGGTGCCGGCCATGAAAGCCCAAGGCTATGGCCGCATCGTCAATATCGCATCGATTGCCGGTAAAGAAGGCAACCCCAATGCGTCGGCCTATTCCGCATCCAAGGCAGGCGTCATTGCGCTGACGAAATCGCTCGGCAAAGAATTGGCCGGACAGGACATCGCGGTGAATTGCGTAACACCCGCGGCCGCGAAAACCGCTATTTTCGACCAGATGAAACAAGAGCATATCGATTATATGCTCTCCCGTATCCCGCGCGGTCGTTTTCTCATGGTGGATGAAGCCGCCAATATGATCTCCTGGCTCGCCTCGAAAGAAAACTCCTTCACGACAGGTGCCGTATTCGACCTTTCCGGCGGTCGGGCGACCTATTGAGTGAAATTTTATTAACGGCTTTTTCGTTTTATTGACGTAACGGAAACCGGACGGCAGCATTTCTCTCGTCGTCCGGAGTTCCTCATGTCCAATTCATCGCGCCTTAAAGGCGCGCGGATCCTGATTACCGGCCATACCGGCTTCACCGGAAGCTGGATGTCTTTGAAATTGGCAGCCCTCGGGGCGGAAATCCATGGCTTTGCTTTGGCACC
>RFXE01000255.1 GCA_009921785.1 Alphaproteobacteria bacterium | reverse complement strand
TGCCTCAACGATATGAACACCGGCAAAAGGCAGGGCGAGCGCTTGGCCTGCCTGTTCGAGCGCCGGGGCGAGGCGGACAAGGAAAGAGCCACCAAAAGGCGGGAAATGTAGCGCTTCCGACCACCGGACGGGCGAAAGTAGAGCCTCCCGCAAGAGATCGGTCAATTGGCGGCGCGAAAAGGGCTGTCCGTGCCCAAAGGGTGTTCGGTCGATCCGCGCCCAAAGGCCGCTCCGGTTTGGCGTTATGACAATCGCATGGCCGCCGGGCGTCAACACGCGCCAGAGCTCGCTCAAAAGGTCTTGGGGGCGGTCTTGGGTCTCGAGCGCATGGATGACGAGTGCCCGATCGATTGAGGAATCGGGTAAAGGTAATGCGCCGGGAGCGGCCAGAATACTGGCCGAAGGCCCACCTTGCGGCCATTCGAGTACGCCTTGGCGTTCGGGCATGATCGAGAGCACGCGGTCTGCCTCGCCCCTGAACGGATCCAGATAGGGAATGGCAAAACCAAGGCCCATGACGGTCAGGCCTTGGGTCCGCGGCCAAGCGGCGCGCAACACTTCACTTAGACGATCCTGCGTGACACGGCCCAAAGTGCTCGCGTAGAATCCTCGAATGTCGATCACGTCGAGCGGCATGGTCCATCCTTATCGGGCGTCGCATCATATCGACGTCACAGTAGCTGACGAATATAGGGAGAGGGGATCAGAAAGGGAATGCAATGACGGCGATCATCCATCAATTTGCGGTTGGCGCTGATAATCTCGGCGTGCTGATCCATGATCCTGCGACCGGAGCGACCGCGAGTATTGATGCTGGGGACGAGGCGCCGATTCTCGCCGCACTCGGCCATAAGGGATGGCGTCTCACTGATATCCTCGTCACGCATCATCATAGCGATCATATCGCCGCGCTCTCATCATTGAAGGCGCGGTTCTCGGCTCGTGTGGTGGCGCCACGCGCTGATCTTCATCGCATTCCTGATGTCAATATGGCTGTTGGTGAAGGTGATCATTTTAAAGTGGGGTCGTTTGATTTCGTAACAATGGAAACGCCCGGCCATACATCAGGTCATGTTTCATTTTATTCTGCGGATCAGAAATTACTTTTTGCAGGTGATACTTTATTTTCGCTGGGTTGCGGGCGGTTGTTTGAAGGCAATGCCTCACAAATGTGGACATCGCTTTCGCGTCTTGCCGGTTTGCCTGATGATACGAAATTGTATTGCGGGCACGAATACACACTTTCAAATGCTAAATTCGCGATCAAACATGATCCCGACAATTCGGCTTTGCGCGCGCGTATATCTGAAGCTGAGGCGCTTCGCGCTAAAGGCGCTTTTACTTTGCCGTCAACCATTGGCCGCGAGAAAGAGACCAATCCGTTTTTGCGCGCGGCAGAGCCTGCGCTTGCAGCGTCTGTAGGATTAACAGGCCATGCGCCTGTCGAGGTTTTTGCTGCACTACGCGAAGCAAAGAATAAATCGTGATGAAATTTTATAATGTCGATGAATAATCCCGATCTCGAAATCGTGCGCGTGCTTGAGCAGCATAGTGCGCGGTGCTGGCCCGCAACTTTTGTTGATTCATATTGTGGTTGGGAAATTCGCCGGACGCCGGATGTGTCATCCGGGCGCGTGAATTCGGTCAACGCGATTGCGCCCGAGTCTGGTCAATTTGATCAGGTCCTCGTGAAAGCGCGCGCGCTTTTCGACGAGCAAGAAGAATGGCCGCTGATCCGCATTCATCCACTTGCGGGTGAAGAGCCTGTGCAGCGTCTCGAAGCGCTTGGTCTTCACGGCCAAGGCGACACGGTTGTGAAAACCTTGACCTTGTTCGACGCGGTCGTTTCTCCAACTTTGTCATGCCTTGTGAGAGACACAATGACGCCGGACTGGATGATCGCTTATGGCGATGCCCATGACACAGAGGAAGAGGAGCGTCAGGCGATTGCCCGCACTTTGTCGCGTGTAACAGTCAGACAAGCCTTTGCGGTGTTCTATGACGGCGATCGCCCTGTCGCTTCCGGCCGAGGGGCTGTGGCCGATGGATGGGTTGGTCTCTTTCAAATCTCGACAGTGCCCAAAGCGCGGCGGCGCGGTTTTGGGCAGGCGATTGTTGGATCGCTCCTGGCATGGGGCCGGGAGGCGGGCGCCAGCCAAGCCTATCTTCAGGTCGAAGTTAAAAATGACGTCGCGCGGCGCCTCTACCGGTCTTTCGGATTTGAAGCCGCCTATGTCTATTCCTATTGGTGGCTCCCAGACGACATCGAACTTGTGAACCCGACACCGAACATAAGATAGATGTTGCCTTAGCGCCTGAACTTTGCCTAAATCCGACTAAATAAGAAAAGGGTGGAGGCGTAAATGACACAATCGGGCGAAAAGGGACAAGGAACGACGCAGACCCTCGGTCTGGTCTTGGTTCCCGATTTTTCAATGATCGCGTTCACTTCGTTGATTGAACCTTTGCGGCTCGCGAACCGTGTCTCGCATCTGCAGCTCTATGATTGGAAGATCTACACGATCGATGGTGGGCCGGTTCAGGCTTCGAACGGTATTCGCCTCGAAGCCGATGGCAGCATTGCCGATATTGGTCCCATGCCGAATGTTGTTGTGTGCGGCGGCCTTGACATCCAGCGTCAGGATCACTCGCAATTGATTGGTAAATTGCGACGTCTCGCTTTTTACGGCGTGTCGATTGGTGCCGTTTGCACAGGCTCTTATGTTTTAGCCAAAGCAGGCTTGCTCGACGGTTATCGTTGCACGATTCATTGGGAGAATCATGAATCACTGCGTGAAGAATTTCCGGGTCTTGATGTGACCGACGAGCTTTATGAAATTGATCGCAATCGTTTTACATGCGCCGGTGGCACGGCGGCGATCGATATGATGTTGTCGATGATTAATGCGCGGTGCGGTCAAGAAGTGG
>RFXE01000254.1 GCA_009921785.1 Alphaproteobacteria bacterium | reverse complement strand
AGTGCTGCTGCGTCAAAGGGATTGAATAAAAACACCAATGTTGGCACCGCGGGTAAAGAATAATCGCGTGCATCGATTTCTAAAATATCAGATTGGACCAAACCCGCGCGGCGCATATTTGCTTTTGCGGCTGACGCTAATCGGGGCGCAAACTCAATGCCTGAGATGCGATCGAAACCACCTTTCAATCCCATATAGACGCAGGCTTTTCCTTTGCCACATCCAATATCGATAAAATGCGTCAAGCGCGGTATTGATTTTTTAGCCTGACGCAAAATACGCGCAAGATATCGAACAGGGATTGGCTGATAAAATGTTGCGCGCGCAAGTGTAGAGATATCAGCTGGACCATAGTCGCTTTGTTCGATGATGCCTTCGACGTCGAGGCCATTCCATAGTTCGAACCAGTGATCCCGCCAGTCGGGATCATAATATTTTTCAGTTTCAACCATTGCGCGATCATCACTTTGAAATTGCGCGGGGTAAAGACCAACTTTGTTAAGTTATAAAGAAAAAGGCCCGCAGCGTGAGCTGCGGGCCTCGTTTTACTTAAACCTGCCTGAGATTTAATCAGTGCGAGTGGGCGCGATTACCGCCACCGATCACAAGATAAACCACAGCGGCAATGATCACGCCGAAGAACCAGCCATAGATTCCCCACCATGGTGGCAACACCGTGGTGAAGAAAGGCAGGATCGTTGAGAAAATGCCAGCAATGCCCGCTGCGATGAAGGCTTTGATGTTCCAACCACCGGAGAAGCGGAACTCGCCGTTTTCATCATAGAGCGCTTCGACATGTAGATGGCCTTTGCGGATGAGATAGTAATCCGCCATCATCACACCGAAGATCGGGCCCATCGTTGAACCGATGAAGTTCACGAATTGCGCCGCGCCGCCTTCCCAAGGAGCAAACGGATAAAGCACGAGCGCAATCAACGCTGCGATATAGCCGCCCTTCTTGAAGTCGATGGTGCGCGGGAACACATTCGCGAAGTCGAACGCTGGTGATACGAAATTCGCAACCACATTGATGCCAAGCGTTGCCACTGCAAATGTGAGTGCAGCAAGCAGTGCGAGGAACCAATTGTCGAACTTTGCGGAGATCTGGTCCGGATGGAGCAGAACTTCACCATAGACTTTGAACGCTGCTGTCGTCGTGACGCCTGCTACAAGTGTGAACAGGATCAGGTTAACAGGAAGGCCCCAGAGATTGCCGGTGCGTACCGCATTCTCGTCTTTCGCATAACGCGAGAAGTCGCAGAAATTGAGATAAAGCGCACCGAAATAGGTGATCCATGTTGCAGCAACCGCAAAGAGCGCAGCAACCGAACCCGGTTCACCGAAGTTACCGGCGTCCTTTGTTTTCTCAAGCAACACGTCCTTCGGAATATCCGAACCGAATGAAATGCCACCCGCTTGCACAGTCAATGCAATCGCAAGCACAAGCATCATCACCCAAACCGCAGGGCCGGCCCAGTCTTGGAACTTCCGGACTGTTTCCATGCCGCGCTGAATGATGAGGAGCTGCAACGCCCACACGATCACATAGCAGATCACTTCAAGTGTGGAGTGACCCAGCAAATGACTCGACTGATGGAAGGAGAGAAGGCCTTCATTGCGCACGAGCAGCGCCACAATTGCGCCTGATGCCGCGCTTGTTTGAGCGCCATACCAGAAGCAGGCAACAATTGCGCGCACGAGTGCGGGGATATTTGCGCCCCAAACACCGAACGACGCGCGTGCGAGAACCGGATAAGGCACACCCGTTTTCACACCAGCATTACCGATCATGTTCATCAAAATGAAAATCACGACAGAGCCGAGGCCGATCGCGATGATGAAATTGACGAAGCTGCCGCAAATCAAAAACAAGCTCGCGGCGAGATAATAGCCCCAAAGGCTGTGAACGTCTGATGTCCAGACGTTGAAGATGCTGAAAGCGCCCCAGTTGCGCTCCTTCGCTGGCGCCAGATCCTCATTATAGAGGCCGGGCGACGCATTTTTTATGCTCATTGGTCATTCCCTCACTGTCTTTCATGCCTCAAATTTGGGCATGTTGCGGCAGAGAAGATAAAGTGAATCGCTCATTTGTCGAGCAATTCCTCAGCCTAAAGTTGTAGATTAGCGTCGATTAAGGGCCCGATCCGCTTCTGTTTCGGGAATCCACCACTCAAAACCGCGCCCCGTTTGATGATAGCGCGGCCAAGGATGCTCAATCGGGGCAGGGTAATCGCACCAGGACGCTTCCCACGACGTTCCGCCGATCCCGCCGCCGGTCCGCTGCTCGAACTCATCGCGCGCGGCGTGTCGAAAGGTCCCGTCGGCGATGATGTCGAGCAGAGTCAGCCCGATGGTTTTGGCCGCCGTGTTAAGCATCGGATCAATCGTCTCATTCATGCCGCCGAGCGCATTCATCACCCAATCAGGGTAATTGAATCCAGTTGGTGCTTTTAACGCAGGACGCCCGATGTAAAGCCGCACGGTTGGCGCGTACCAGGTCATGTCGGTGTAATCATCGGATGTGTAATGCGTTTGCCATGAAGGTATTTCGGCGCGGATTTTTTTCTCGGCCTCTTCAGGATCGATCAGACGTTCGATCTCGTCGATGAAGGGCTTGTCCATGGGTGTCAGTCCAAGCTCTTTCTGAATCGCTTGAGCGGCTTTGATTGCGGCGCCTTCAAAACGCGGTGCGCCTACACGTTCGAGATTAGAAAAAGTCCGGCGCGCCATCGCATGGTTCGCTAGACCTTGACGCGATTTTGACACCCAGTGCTTTTTTACCGTGCAATGTGCCGCGAGCGCTGCAGCCTCTGCGGTGCGATCAAGCACCGCGAGAATTTTATCAAGCATCGCACGCGAAGGTGCGCGGATCGCGTACATGATCTGCGCCATTTGTGCTGGCAGATTGTCGGCAGTGGCTTGGCCGGATGCGAGGATGGT
>RFXE01000253.1 GCA_009921785.1 Alphaproteobacteria bacterium | reverse complement strand
TGGCACGGTATATTTTCATCACCGGTGGCGTGGTGTCTTCTTTGGGCAAAGGGCTTGCGTCGGCGGCTCTGGGTGCTCTTCTTCAGGCCCGGGGTTACTCGGTGCGCCTGCGCAAACTCGACCCCTATCTCAATGTCGATCCGGGCACGATGAGCCCTTATCAGCATGGCGAATGTTTCGTCACCGATGACGGCGCAGAGACCGATCTCGATCTTGGCCATTATGAGCGCTTCACCGGACGCCCCGCCACCAAGCAGGACAACATCACCACCGGCCGCATCTATCAGGACATCATCACGAAAGAACGGCGTGGCGATTATCTCGGTGGCACGGTACAGGTCATTCCGCATGTCACCAATGCCATCAAAGATTTCGTGCTCGAGGGCAATGACGGCTTTGATTTCGTGCTCGTCGAAATCGGCGGCACGGTCGGCGACATTGAAGGCCTGCCGTTTTTCGAAGCCATCCGCCAGCTCGGCAATGATTTGCCGCGCGGCCACGCGGTCTATGTGCATCTCACTTTGATGCCTTACATTCCGGCGGCGGGTGAACTTAAAACCAAGCCGACACAACATTCAGTGAAAGAACTGCGCTCCATCGGCATCCAGCCTGATATTTTGCTCTGCCGTTCGGATCGTGAAATTCCGAAAGAAGAACGGCGCAAACTCGCACTCTTCTGCAATGTGCGTGAAACCGCTGTCATCGAAGCGCGCGATGTCACCTCGATTTACAAAGTGCCGGAAGCCTATCACGAAGCGGGGCTCGATGCGGAAGTGCTCGCGGCCTTCGGAATTGAACCCGCACCAAAGCCCGATCTCACACGCTGGAAAGGCGTGATGGATCGCGTTAATAATCCGGAAGGTGAAGTGACAATCGCGATTGTCGGCAAATATACCGGCATGAAAGACGCTTATAAATCACTCATCGAGGCGCTCTATCACGGCGGCATCGCCAACAAGGTCAAAGTGAATTTTGACTGGATTGAATCGGAAGTGTTCGAGCGCGAAGATCCCGCGCCGTTTCTTGAACATGTGCATGGCATTCTTGTGCCGGGTGGCTTTGGCCAACGCGGTGCAGAAGGCAAAATCAACGCGGCGCGTTTCGCACGTGAACGCAAAGTGCCATATTTCGGCATCTGCTTCGGCATGCAAATGGCGGTGATTGAAGCCGCACGCAATCTC
Source organism: Alphaproteobacteria bacterium (assembly GCA_009921785.1). Classification (GTDB taxonomy): domain Bacteria; phylum Pseudomonadota; class Alphaproteobacteria; order Rhizobiales; family Beijerinckiaceae; genus CAIUPE01. The sequence goes on along the minus strand of RFXE01000253.1, from coordinate 1,788 downwards.
GCGGGTATCAAAGATGCGAACTCGACCGAATTCGGCCCGTGCAAAGAACCGCTTGTTGGTTTGATGACCGAATGGATGCAAGGCAATGAATTGAAGATCCGTGAAGAGGGCGGCGATCTCGGCGGCACGATGCGCTTGGGTGCCTTCCGTGCGCGGTTGGAAGACGGCAGCCATATCGCAAATATTTATGGCACAGGCGACATTTCCGAACGCCATCGCCATCGTTATGAAGTGAACATGTCCTATCGCAAAAAGCTCGAAGACAAGGGCCTTTTGTTTGCGGGTGTATCACCTGACGGGCTTCTGCCCGAGACGGTGGAATATCCCGATCACCCTTGGTTTATCGGTGTGCAATATCACCCCGAATTGAAATCACGCCCGTTTGAACCGCATCCTCTGTTCGCAAGCTTTATCGCTGCGGCAGTTGAGCAGGCACGGATGGTATAGTTCATTCGTCATTGCGAGCGAATGCGAAGCAATCCAGTTGATGGTTCAGGAAGAATCTGGATGGCATCGGCTTGCCAGTGATCCTGATCCCGTAAGCCGCCGTAAATACGGTCATGCGGTACGGCGTCAAGTTCCTCCATACGGTGTCATCTTGCGGGCTGATTGGCGCGTTGCTCGGCCATATGCTCGTTCTGTGGCATGCGCCGCAGGCAACGGTTGATCAATATGCCACTTTGCGCGAGATCATCTCGCAGATCGCGCGGTTTATTCTTGTGCCGTCGCTTGGTCTGTCGCTCGTCTCGGGCCTCATCGCCATGCTGGTGCATCGGCAATATCAGCAAAAGCGCTGGGCATGGGCCAAGGCCTTGTTAGGCCTGTCGATGTTTGAAGCGACACTTGCCGTTACACAAAGCAAAGCGGTGGCGGCCGCAGAACTCTCCGCACGCATCGCGCGCGGTGAAAATGTCATCGAGATGCAGCGTCTCTTGGCTGAGGCCATTCATAGCGAATGGAATGTTCTTTATGCTATTCTGGCTTTGTCACTTGCACAAACCGCACTCGGCATTTGGCGTCCGAAATTGCAATTGAAGAGCGCATAAGTTTGCGTACGAAATTTGATCACGCCGCCTTCAGATTGATCTCGCTGATGATCTTGTCATAAGGCGCTTCAATCAACCCGTCTTCGCGTTTTTCTATGAGGCCGATTTCCATGAGGCGGCCGACATCGCCATGCACGCTTTTGTAATCGCGCGCGAGACGTTTCGACAAAGCGCGAATGGAGGAGGGGCCAAGCCCTTTCAACACGGAAAGTAATTCCATTCTTTTGTCTGATAATGCCGCGATAAATTGCTCATAGGTCGTAAAGCTCAAATGTTCATTCTCTTTGGCTGCGCGACCCGTTTGTACAGTTTCGAACGCCGCTTTGGCGCGATCAAAAAACGCGTTTTCGCTTTCGATATGGATGTGGATTACACGCTCATTCATATTCGCTTCCTCATCAACGCAACGTCACGCCTGAAATCACTGATCAATTGATCGACGCTGACAAACACATAGGACGATTGAAGCCCCTTCATGTGTTTGTGGTCTCCTTTGCCGCGCTCATTGTCATAACCCACTAAACGCTCGCCGGGCCGTCCGAAAAACAATGAGTATTTATAGCCGTGCGGCCGTTCTTCCGTGGGAGAGGGCAGTTTCCAAATGCGAATCTCTATAATCGTACAATCTGGATAGGTACGTTTTGCAGAATAGAATAAGACCGCCTTCGCCATGATCGGGAATCTTGAAGAACAGACGACCATCCGCTATTGATGGTATAAGATACCATATACCAAAAACTGT
>RFXE01000252.1 GCA_009921785.1 Alphaproteobacteria bacterium | reverse complement strand
CAGGTTTTGCAGACGCGCCATTTGATTAGCCTCAGCCTCATCCCGATTTTTTCTATCCGCGCGCGCTTGCTTGACGATTGCAGGAATGACCTTTTCAAGGCCATCAACATGAAAATCGCATGCTAAAAAGATTGCCTCGCACAGACGTACAAATGAGCCTGTAATCGAGGCGGGGGCCGAGCGACCAAGGATTTCGGGGGAATAATATGCAAGCCAATAAATAATGTAGCGGCGACGCACATTTGGCGTTCGTCCTCCCTTGTTCAAACGATCAATTTCAACCCAAAGCCGAAGCGGTTCATAAATTCCGTTGATAAGATAGGTCAGTAAAATGCCGCTATGTTTAAGACCCAGCGCTTCACGCTTGGGCTCTTGGAGCTTTTCAATTTGCATTTGATCAATCGGTTGACCATTTACAAAAGACGTCGATATCGCAAGATCGACATGACGCGGAAACATATCCTGTCCTAATGCGTGATTGATTGCGGTAAGCGACATGGCTTTTCCAATAAAGCTGCCGAGATCATGCGGCAAAAAATGATCAAGATCTTTTTCGCCGCGCTTCAGCTCATCTTTGAGGGTATGGATCACTTTTTCGAGATTTTTAAGCCGACGGGTGATCGTGCTGCGTGGCGGAAGCTTTTCGATGACGCCAATCGCAAAATCGAGATCCTCCTCGAGATGCTGCATAACAAGCGAAAGCTCGTGAACCTGATCGCTCGAGAGCTTGAGCTCTTGAATGACTTCAGAGAGCTTACCGATTGAAGGTCTGGTAAAGCGCAAGTTTTCTGATGCAGATGTCTTGGTCGATATTTTGTTAGGCTTTGACGCAAGATTTTCTGTCATTATCCGTTCCTCCTTTTGGAGATAGTGGCGACGTATTCGCGATGGGCTTCAAGCATCTGTGCTTGTTGGTAGTATTTTTCGGTTGTCGAAAATGTCCGATGCCCAAGGAGGGGCGCGGCGATCCTTGCATGTTTAGGATCAGCAATTGCTATCGTCGTTGCTGCCGCGTGCCTAAAATTATGCAAACTCATCGATTTACCGAAGGCCGCTTTTGTCCGTGCACGAACGCGATCGTAAATGGCCATTTCGGTCATCGCTGACCCATCTTTAGAGATCCAGAGTGCGTTCTTTGGATCGCTTGTCCAGCGACCCTCGCGGTTAAGAAGATATGGACGATGAACAGAGAGATATATTTGCAGCGGATCGTTCAGAATTTCCGGCAACAGCGCTTCATGCGGCTCATGCGTTTTTGTCTCTGTTTCATCATAAATAACAAGCCATCCGCGATTTAATCGAACAAGGTTTTCATTGAGTATTAGATCGGCGAGATTGCGACGACGCACGGGGACGAGCGCAAGAAATGCGATGATTAATCCGTCTCTGAACAAAATTGCGGCATCAAGGCCTTTGAATGTATCGGCCTCTGCTATAAGTTTTAATCCGAGAGCTAGCAGCTCGTCCGAGAGTCTGATGTCCTTCTTGCTCCTAACGGGCTTATGTTGAGCGCGTACACGCGAAGCCCGGTCATTAATAAATGACCAGTTCTTTTTTGGATCCATCACCTTTGCGACATCAAGCAAAGATTGCAGCCTACCTAAAATTGTTTGCGTGGAATTCCCAATTTCTTGCAGATGGGTAACATAGGCTTTGACACGATCTGGTGAGATACGATCCTCTGGATTAAGGGCCATTGCAGCGCGATCATGATGATAACAAAAGGTTAGAAAGCGACCATAACCTTTTTCGGCTCCGTCATTCGACTTCTTCGCATGGTTGGCACGCGCACCTTTTGTCTCATCGAAGTAATCTCCAGGCTCGAGAGCCAGCACCCAGCGCCTGCGATCTTCGGGCGGCCAGAACTCGCGTTTCAGGCACTCACGCTCCGGTGCTTTACCCCGTCCATAGATTCCACCACTCATGATTTGGATCCGTGCTTTTTTGTCCAATTCATTTGTGAATTGGAGGGAGTCTTTGTTGGCGGTGTTTGCTTTACGGTTTTGATTGCTTGAGCCGTTTTCTTGCCGCGTTTGGTTTTAAGTTCAGCTTCGATATCCAAGCGACGCTCGTTGATAACCTGCGCATAAAGTTGACCGGCCGAGCGCGTTTCAGCGCCCGAATAAATTGTCGTGGTTGTGTTGAGCGATTTATGTCCTAAAACTCTTAAAAGATTTTACCCGCAGCATGACGAAATAAATGCAAATTGAAATCGATTCCAAGATATCGTTTCATCACATCAGTCACTTGCTTGCTCAGCGTATTCGGATGTTTAGCTTTACCGTTCTCGCCAGGAAAAAGTGCATCATTTGGTTGAGATAATAAGATAGAGCGCCACTCGCGCACAAACCATGCTAAGATATCGACAGTTGCTTCAGGAAGTTCAAATTCGATATCGATTTCGTTTTTCGTCTCATCTTCATTAAAGACAAGAAAAAGACGATTTCCGCGTTGAACAAGATTTTCAGAAAATGAGAGTGCGGCAAGATTTTTACGACGAATCGGAGCCATTTGTTCGATGGCGATTGCGGCAGCAATGCTTGCCATAACTGCCCGAGACAGAAGGCTTGCTTTACTCTTCTCGACATCACGACGGATTTGTTCCGGTAAAGCCAGAAATCTTGCGACCATTTCAGGATCGTCAAACACAGAAAGGCGTTTGCGATTTTTTCGCGTCATTCCTTTTCGCTTTATTGAAAGCTTAATCGCCATGTTTCGAAGTTCTTCAAGGCGAGATGGTTCCACCTGAACCCAATACTTGCCCAAATCCCTCATAAATCCGGCAAGTTGCGCGATCTGCGGCGATGTTACGTTATTGTGTCGGTTAAGGAAAAAATCGATGATTTTTTTGTAGGCATCTTTGGTCAAAAGATCAGCTATTTTTGTGATAGTAGATGCGTCATGGCCACTCAGCGCTAAAGCTGAACCCAAAAGGCGAAGTTGATAGCGTCGTGTCTCGACTGTCGCTGG
>RFXE01000251.1 GCA_009921785.1 Alphaproteobacteria bacterium | reverse complement strand
CCTTTGCTGACGCGCAATTTGATCGCTGGGAGCGTGCCACATCATTGGGCTTTGGCGAGAAGACCAGCATTTATGATTCCTCCGCTGTGTTTGGCACCGTTCATGTGGGCACCAACACATGGATCGGCCCCTTCACCATTCTAGATGGGTCAGGCGGCGGTTTAACCATCGGTGATTATTGTTCCGTTTCTGCGGGCGTTCATATCTATACGCATGATACCGTGTTGTGGGCCGTCTCCGGTGGCGTACAGAATGCCCGCAAAGGGGCCGTGGTGATTGGGTCAAACACATATATTGGCGCGCAGAGTGTGATTGTCGCCGGTGTGACGATCGGGTCGCGCTGTGTGATTGCAGCCAATTCGCTCGTCAATCGTGATGTGCCTGATGGTACGATCGTCGGAGGCACGCCCGCGCGTGTTCTTGGTCGTGTTGAAGGTGAGGGTGCGGACGCCCGTCTTGTCTTTAATGACAAGGATCAAAAACCATGAGTGCGCGGGATCAAATAATCGATCGCGAGCCGCGCCGCCTATTGATGATCGGCTATGACAGCGTTGAAAAACTGATTGCCGACGGCAAACTTCGTCTCGATGATTTGAAGACAATCGAATTGCAATTCAATTTTGGCAAGATGTTTGATGAAGTCCTCTATCTTGTTCCCTTCGGACGGAAGAATGAAGAGCGTCGCCTATCAGATACAATTCTGTATCGCGAATTGGCTTTTGAGCGCAGCGGGTCTGGTCTCAAGAAACTGCTCGCCGGTTTGCAGCATGTGGGAACAGCTATTGGATTTTTAAATGATGCCGTGACGCAGTTTAAACCTGACGTGGTTCAAACCGTTGGTCCGCATTATACGGCGGCACTTGCCCTTCTTGCGGGCAAGGTTCGTCGCCTTCCCAAAGTCTGTTTCATTGAAGCCTATTGGGAAGATATTTTGCCATGGCAATCTTATTTTCCGCCGCTTGTAAGGCGTCTGCTGCCTTATTGGTATCGGCTTGTTTATCGGCTGTTTGATCGTTATTCCGGCGCGCCGTCGTTGGCTCCAAATTTTTACACACAGCGTGGCATGTCACGCGAAAAAATATCGCCTTGGATTCAGCCGCTCGATTTATCGGAGGTGTTGGAGGCAAAGGCTGAAGATGCGCCGCCCTCGATGCTTTCATCTCCGCATCCGCGTATCGTTGTTCTCGGACGATTACACCCCGAAAAACTTGCACCCGATGCGTTCGATATTTTCGCCGATGCCGTCGGTACGGATCTCAAAGGGACTCTCGTTTTTGTGGGTGATGGGGCTGATCGCGCTGAGATTGACTCGCGCGCTGCTCAACGCGGAATTTCTGATCGTGTGGTCATCACAGGGCAAGTCTCCCATCGTATTGCGATGGCGGCATTAAAGGCGAGTGATCTCTCCATTGCGCCCATGCAGGGCTCGGCATTGTTGGAAACTTTGGCGGCGGGCTTACCAACTGTTGCTTATGATCACGAAACACATGCGGCTTTGATCGAGACGCATGTGAATGGCGTTCTTGTGCCGCATCGCGATACGAAATCAGCATCGGCAGAGTTGCGGAAAATACTTCTTGATTCTGCGCTTGCTTCTTCACTTGGGCAAAAGGCACGGGATCGCGTTGCCGACCGCTATAATGTTGATGCGATGCGGACGCTTTTAAAAACGTCCTTTGTCGAGGCCTATCAGGAACGCAAGCCCGACGAGATCTTATCTTCAACACAACATGAAGAAGGGGCCATCGCATGATTGGCCGTTATCTTTATGTTGATGTCAACGCGACATTTACTAATCCAACGCGCAATCTCTTACCTTTGGCATTTTTGAAAGCGGGTGATGTTCGCTTTTTTGGCCCCGGTCATGTGTCGTCTGATTGTCTAGCGCGCGGACTCACATCATTCATCGAGGCGGAAGGTCCGTTTGATCTTGTCATATCAAACACGCTCGTTCTGTTTTCAGATAGTGACGATCCGGCGCGTTATGCTTCAACACTCCTGTCTGCCTATGCCTATTCCGGTCCGAACGAAGATCTTCTCTATTTGCCAATTATAGCAAAGCAATTTTCATCACTTTCACTACCGCGTATTGCAATTCTTTTGGAGAATGATTTCTATAACTGGACTGCGCGCGAGGCAGATAAAATTCTATCATCGGCGGATTATTTTATAGGCTTCGGTGAAGAGTTTTCACCACTGCGCGCTGAACTCCCACATCTTGCTGAAGAGCGTTTCGCGAATATCGCAACAGATGTTTGGACCGAATTCTCGCATCGATATCGTAACCGTGTCGCTTCGCTTCTCCATTTTGTGTCCGATGCGGAATTTGTGATTTCACCCCTCTCATCGCGGGCTTCGCATTGGTCTGTCATGGGCGTTCAATATCATGCCCGTGGCGTGGCACGTGATGGGTTGAAGCGGGCGGGTATAGATCCTGTTACGGATACACGGTTGCGCAAAGTTGTCTCGCTTCTCAAAAAGACAAGACTAATGCGCGGAGAAAAGCGCTGGGTTCAAAAAGCACTTAACAATAGTTTTGCCGCGCGTATGGCGGCTACACGCTATTCTTATACTTGTGGTTCTGGTCTTCAAATGCCGATCCGGAAATTTTTTGAGATTCCGGCTGTTGGGTGCCTTCTTGTTTGTCGGCCCTTCAAAGGTTTTGAAGCAGCGGGGTTTATCGATGGCGTGAATTGCGTTATCGCTGAACCCGATCAACTGACTGATCTTCACTTTACGTTGACGGCTGAACCCGAACACGCGGAAGCCATCGCGCGGGCTGGTCAGGCCCTCGTCCTCCAACGCCATTCACTCGATGCACGTGCTCAAGATCTCAGTTTGATTCTTGAAGCGATTGCAGCGAAGCGATTTGAGGGAAGTTTTTGGCGCGACGGACAGCATCAATTGCGTGAACCTGCGTTGCGGAGCGTGGCGTGATGACCGCATCGCTTTTGAGACTCTTCAAAGACG
>RFXE01000026.1 GCA_009921785.1 Alphaproteobacteria bacterium | reverse complement strand
TGCGCCAGTTCCGCGTTAATCACAGCCTCCCCTTGACAAGGTTTGGGGTCCGCCCCTAGCCTGTCTATTATATGATAAATAAAAAATAATTATCATATCAAGTCTGTAATTTTGAAATGGTCGCAGAGACGATCATGGACTTGGCAGGGAGGGGTTCACCGTGAAGATCACGGCGATTTCGACGCGTATTGTCAATGCTGAGATGCGGAACTGGGTTTTTGTTCGCGTCGAAACCGATCAGCCCGGCCTTTATGGTTGGGGCGAAGCCACGCTTGAATGGAAAACCCGCGCTGTTGCCGGGGCCATTGATGATCTTGCGCCCCTTATCATCGGCAAAGACCCGCGCGACATTGAACAACTCGTTCGTATTCTCAAGAAACAAAGTTTCTGGCGTTTAGGCGTCATCGGCATGAGCGCGATATCCGGCATCGAAATTGCGCTATGGGACATTATGGGTAAATGGCTCAATCAGCCGGTATGGCGGCTCTTGGGCGGCAAAGTCCGCAACAAGGTGCAAGTCTATACGCATCTCGGGTTGGGCGATATGCGCGCGGTTTATGAATCACTTGATGAAGAGCCTCTCGTGCGCCGCGCGGAAGAAGTCGTTGCGAAAGGTTATCGCGCCTTCAAAGCGGTGTTCATTCCCTACACGCATTATCACGCGCCGCTGCCTGATGTTGAAAAAGTCGGTCGGTTGATGGAAGCGCTGCGGAAAACAGTCGGCCCTTCCATCGAGATCATGGTTGATTTTCATGGTCGTCCCGCTTCAGCTGCGGCGGCGCTTGCCTATATCGACGCGCTTGCGCCTTATCGACCGATGTTTGTTGAAGAAGTCTTGCCGCCTGGCGATACGCAAGGGCTAATCGAGATTGCGGGCAAGACACATGTACCGATAGCAACAGGCGAGCGTTTGGTTGATCGAATAGAATTTAATGAACTATTCCAGTCGCGCGCTGTCGATATTGCGCAGCCTGATATTTGCCATTGCGGCGGATTGCTTGAAGCGAAAAAAATCGCTGCGATGGCAGAAGCCGTTTCAATCGGCGTTGCCCCCCATAATCCGTTGGGACCAATTGCGGGTGTCGCGGCTCTCCATTTTGCCGTTTCAACGCCGAACCATATCATTCAAGAGGAAATGGTTGGTGCCGTGCCTTGGTATTTCGATGTTGTCAAAGGCCCGATCAAAATGATCGATGGCCATTGGCAAGTGCCAGAAGCGCCGGGCCTCGGCATCGAAGTGGATGAAAAAGTCTGTGCGGCACATCCTTTCGCGCCTGAAATTTATCACACGCAAAATGCCATCATGGATGATGGCACAATTGTCGATTGGTGAGCGTTATGACCAATCGCCTCAAAGACAAGGTCGCGATTGTTACAGGGGCAGGCCAAGGCATTGGCGAAGCCACAGCACGCGCCTTTGCCGCCGAAGGCGCTCATGTTGTGATCGCCGAATATAATGAGACAACCGGCGCCTCCGTTGCGGACTCTTTAAAGGCGCAAGGCCATAAGGCGCTCTTTATCAAGACGGATGTTTCAAAGCCCGAGCAATGCCGTGCAATGGTTGATCAGGCGCTGAAAGAATTCGGACGCATTGATGTGCTTGTCAATAATGCCGGGATCAATGTGTTCCATGATCCGCTCTCAATGCCAGAAGATGAATGGAAGCGCTGCTTCGCCGTTGATCTTGAAGGCGTGTGGCACTGCACGCGCGCCGTATTACCCGGTATGCGCGCCCATAAAAAAGGCGCGGTGGTCAATATTGCGTCGGTTCATTCCTTTGCGATCATTCCAAATACATTTCCTTATCCGGTTGCGAAACACGGACTCTTGGGACTCACTCGATCACTCGGCATCCAATATGCGGCGGATGGCATTCGCGTGAATGCGATTTCACCCGGCTATATAGAGACGCAGATTGCGGTTGATTATTGGAATACATTCGATGATCCGAACGCTGAACGTCAACGCACTTATGACATGCATCCGCCCAAGCGGATCGGTAAGCCGGAAGAAGTGGCGATGACCGCTGTCTTCCTCGCTTCCGATGAAGCCCCTTTTATCAATGCCACAGCCATTGTGATCGATGGCGGTAAATCCGTTATGTATCACGATTAGGACCATCATGCCCGCGCGCGCTGCTCTTAAACTCGCATCATCTCTCCCCGCGACCGACTCGGGCGCAAAGGGCAAGATGCATATGTCAGTCGTGCGCACATTGGGCGCGCGCATTCTGGGCGGCGAATTTAATCCCGGTGATGCGTTTCCGGGTGAAGCAGAATTGGCACTCTCTCTCGGTGTAAGCCGCACAACAATACGTGAGGCCGTTAAAGTCCTTGCGGCGAAGGGCCTTGTTGAAAGCCGCACGCGTACTGGCATTCGTGTCCGCATGCGTGAAGAATGGCGTGTGCTTGATCCGGATTTATTGTCTTGGCACCCGGATTTGCGTGCCGATAAACTTTTCATCGAAAGCCTTGTTGAATCCCGGCGTATTATTGAGCCAGCAGCTGCCGAGCTCGCGGCGCAACGCGCGACGGCCCAAGATCTTTATGCCATTGAAACAGCCTATATCGATATGCTTAACTCGACGCCACACGATATGGCGCGATGCAATGAGGCAGATGTGCGGTTTCATCGCGCCGTTATTCATGCGAGCCATAATATCGTGCTCAAAGGATTGACGAGTACCATTGAGGCGGCGTTGCGCGCGGCATTTTTTGCAACTTCTGAGTTAATGGACAAGGATGTGCTTGAAGCGCATCGGCAGATTCTTGAATCTATTCGTTTGAGACATAGTGAAGATGCCCGCGCGGCAATGCTGCATCTTCTTGATATCGCAGCGGAGGACCTTCATGGTGAACTCCGTAACTAATCCCCGCTTAAACGGGGCAACCGGCGAGCTGGCGATGGCTCGTTCACTTGATCATCCTGAGAAAGGGAGGCTCTATATGTTCTCAAGAAAAGCAAAAATCGGCCTGATCGCGACACTCGGTATGACGGCCGCTATGGGCGTCACCGGTGCGTGGGCAGCCGATCCGAAGGCAAAATGGTGTGAAGGTGTTAAGATTGCGGCGTTCCCGGGCGGCCCGCAAGGCGGCGTATTCGCGAACAATGTGTATAACGGCTTCCGCCAAGCTGAACTCGATCTCGGACCGACAGTCACCTATTACTTCTCTGACTGGGATCCGAACAAAATGCTGACCCAGATCAAGCAAGCCATCGCGACCAAGGTTGATGGTATTGCGACCTACGGTTTCGGTGGTGACGATGCGACCGATCCGCTTGTCGATCAGGCCTATAAGCAAGGCACGATCTTCACGAGCTTGAACACATCCTTGCCTAAGGCACAGGAAAAATATTCCGCCAATGGCTTCGGCTATGTTGGCGCGCCAAACTATAAGGCCGGTTTTGCTCTGGGTGCGGAAGCAGCCAAGCGTGCTGGTTTGAAGTCGGGCGAGAAAGTGTTCGTCTGGGGTCTTAAGGGTCAGGGCGGCGACCGCGGTCAACGCACGGTTGGCGTGATCGATGCCTTCGAAAAGGCTGGCGCGAAAGTCATCTATCAAGAAATCGACTCTGCGACCAATGCTGATCCGAATGCCGGTACAGCGACCTTCGTCGGCGTGATGAAGAAAGACGCTGACATCAAGATCGTTGTAACAGATCATGGCGGTTTGACATCAAACGTTTCGGTCTATGCAAAAGCCGCATCGTTGAAGCCTGGTCAGGTGCTCTTTGCTGGTTTCGATATGTCGCCGAATACAGCTAAGGCGATCGAAGACGGCTATCAGAATCTTGTCATCGATCAGCAGCCCTTCCTTCAGGGCTATATCCCGATGCTGAATATCTGCCTGACGAAGAAATTCGGCTTCTCGGGTCTTGATATCAACACAGCGGGCGCCTTCGTTGATAAGTCGAATGTCGCAGCGGTAGCGCCGCTCGCGGCGGTCGAAATCCGCTAAGCGGTTCTTAAGAACGATGTCAAATTAGGAGGGGGACCCTAAGGCCCCTCTCCTTCTCTCGAAGTTAAGTTTATCGCTCGCTGAATGAAGGAGACAGACACGATGTCCGGAGCTGCGCGAACACCCGTGATCGAATTACGTAATGTGTCGAAAACATTCGGCGAAGTCCGTTCGCTCGCGGATGTGAATTTTTCCGTTTATCCCGGCGAGATTGTTGGCCTACTCGGCGACAATGGCGCGGGCAAATCCACACTCGTTAAAACCGTGATGGGCTATCACAGCCCCGATCAGGGTGGCGAAATCTTTTTCGAAGGTCAGCGCATTGATGATTGGTCGACTGCCCGCGCCCGTTCGCTCGGGATCGAGACCGTCTATCAAGAACGCGCTCTGTGCGAGAAACAACCGATCTGGCGCAATATGTTTATGGGCCGCGAGCCCGTGACGAAATGGGGCCTTCTTGATGTGCATAAAATGCGCTCGGAAGCGGCCCGTTTGATGAGCCAACATATGGGCTTCACGTCAGCCGCTGTTCATCCAGACAATGTCGTCACCACGATGTCAGGTGGTGAGAAGCAAGGTGTCGCGATCACACGCGCGCTTTACTTTGATGCGAAGCTCGTGATCCTTGATGAGCCTACAATGGGCTTGTCACTTTCTGAGACGAAGAAGACACTCGACTTCGTGGAAGGCATCAAAAAAGCGGGCAAATCTGCAATCTTCATCGATCATAATATTTTCCACGTCTATCCGGTTGTTGATCGACTCTATGTTCTTGATCGCGGTCGAGTTGCCGGTATTTACCGCAAATCAGAAATCTCGATGGATGAGCTTATCGAACGGCTCTATCGCGTTGCCCGCTCTGGCTCCATCGATTGATATCGTAAGAAGGATCTCACATGTCTTCCGGATCGCAAACCACCACCTCCGCAAAAGCCAAAGACAACCGCGTAGCACCGCCTTCCGTGATGCGTCGCTATGGCTCGCAAATCGGTATTATCGGCGTGGGTCTTGCCATGTGGCTTGGCTTTGTCATTGCCGCCCCCACTGTGTTTCTCGATATCGATATTTACAAAGCCTTCGCGCAAACAACGCCCCTCTTTGGCATCATTGCGCTGGCTCTGACCTTTGTCGTGATCACCGGCGAAATTGATTTGTCATTCCCCTCAATTATGGCGCTTGGCACCGCCATGTTTTGCCTCATGTCGAAGGCGGGCGTCCCCGATTACATCGCTTTGCTGATCGGCTTTGCAACAGGCGCACTATGCGGCTGGATCAATGGCGCGTTGATTGCGCGTTTGAACATTCCTTCGCTCGTCATCACGATCGGCACGTCATTTCTCTATCGCGGCACCGAACTCATTTTGATGAATGGCACGGGCGTTCCCCTGACTGAAGATAATTACCCGCTCGGTCATTTACTGTTTAATTCTGCGCCCTTCGGCTTTCCGGTGCAATCACTCTGGTGCATTGTCATAGGGGGCCTCCTGTGGCTGTTGCTCAACCGCACGCGTTTTGGCGCACATGTCTTTCTCGTGGGCGACAATCCGACAAGCGCGCGGCTAATGGGCATTGATGTCGTACGCGTAAAAACGGGCGCCTTCATGCTTGTTGGTGTTGTGGCCGTTTTTGCCGGATTGATGACCTCATTCGTCGGCTTCTATTTCTGGCCGACAACCGGCGACGGCTTCTTGCTCAACACGATAGCATCGGTCTTCTTGGGCGGCACTTCTGTTTTTGGCGGCACCGGCAGCATCGTCGGATCCTTCGTCGCCTCCTACATCATCGGCGCGATCAATGCCGGCATCGTGTCAGCGGGCATCAATGCCTTCTACACACAGCTCTGCTTCGGCCTCGTGATTGTCGTATCAGTTGTCCTGCAAACGATCATCGAACGCCGCGTGAGACGCCAGTCGATCACCGGACGGTAAAGCTTTGGTCAGCGCGCGGCCTTAATAGGTCGCGCGTCCGCCAGAGAGATCGAACACAGCCCCGGTCGTGAATGAATTTTCTGACGACGAGAGCCACGTTATCATCGAGGCCGCCTCTTCAAGTTCAAGCATGCGGCCTCGCGGAATCTTCGATAAAATCATTTTCAAAAATTCGGGCTCTTGACTCAGCGCCATTGTGGTTTTTGCCACTGCGGGCGTTACGCAATTGACGGCAATATCATATTTCGCCAGCTCTTTACCAAGCGACTTTGTTAAGCCGATTACCGCTGCCTTCATGGATGAATAAGCGGGTGCGCCCGGATTGCCTTCTTTCCCCGCCACGGAGGAAAGATTTACGATCCGACCATAATTTTGCTTGATCATGTGCGGCACCACCGTGCGGCACATAAAGAATGTTCCGTTCAAACCGATATGAACCACTTTCATGAATTCTTCCGGTGGATATTCCCATGTCGTTGTATTGGGGCCGACAATCGCCGCGTTATTAATCAGAATATCAATTTTGCCAAAATGATCGATGACGGCTTTTGTATTTTTCTCAACTGACTCGAGCGAGCCGATATCGCCATGAAGCAATTGGACCGATTTGTTTGATCCGAGCCGCTTTGAAAGATTATCCAGAAGCTTCTGGTCAACATCCCAGATCGAAACGGACGCCCCATTTGAAAGAAATCGCTCTGCCACTGTGAGGCCAATGCCTTGTGCGCCTCCGGTGATGATGGCCACACGTCCGGCGAGATCATATGTATTCATAGCTTCGGTCCTCTGATCAAATAAATAAAAAAAGAAAATGCGCCGGCGAGACGCCGGCGCATTCGAGGTGCAGGTTTAGAAGTTGAACTTGTCGATATTCGCTTTGTCGAATGTCGTCAATTCAGCTTGCGTATTCATTACATTCTTTTCGAGAATAGTAATTGAACCGAGGCTTGGTACATCGAATTTTGTACCAACCGTGTTCTTGATTTTGCCGTTCAAAACACCGTCGGCAAAATAAGCAGCGAGCCAGCCTTCATTATAAGGCGACCAGAGTTGGAAGGCCGATACTGTGCCATCTTTCACGAAGTCACGCATTTCCGAGGGCAGGCCAAGACCCGTGACATGAACCTTATTGGCAATGCCACGCGACTTCACAACTTGCGCGCCTGCTGCGATACCAACAGTTGTCGGAGCAATAACACCGACGAGGTTAGGATAGTTCGACAGCAAGGCTTCCATTTCCGTTGTCGACTTTTCTGGTTGGTCATCGCCATAGACAGTCGCAACGAGCTTCATATCCTTATATTTCGGATTTTCAGCAAGTGTCTTCTTCATCGCGGCGATCCAGGTGTTCTGGTCGGGCGCTTCTGTTGTGGCCGAGAGAATGGCAATTTCACCCTTATAGCCAATCATCGAACCCATGAGTTCAACCTGGTTCGGACCTGTCTTAGTGAAATCGACCGGCAGAATATTGGCGTCACGGTGACCTTCACTGCCAACAATATCGCCATTCACGGTGAGAACGAGAATGCCCTTCGCCCGTGCTTTGTCGAGCACCTGGTTCATCGCATCCGGGCTATTCGGTGCAATCGCGATCACATTCACGCCACGCTGAATTTGCGCCTCAATGAAAGGGATTTGTGATGTGGCTTCGGCCGTTGCCGGAGCGACAAACTCAAACTCACAACCGATCTTCTTACAGGCATCAACAAAGCCGCCCGTGATCGAATCGAAATAGGGATTACCCGTGTTCTTTCCGATATAGACGACCTTGAAGTTACTCGCCGCCATGGCTGCACTCGCCATAAGGCCGAAGCCCAAGGCAAGACCCGCCAAAACTGTTTTCTTCAGCATTACTTCCTCCATATGTTTGCCGTTTCGAACCGGCGGTTAAGCCCGCTAACGCTGTGTGCGGGAATAGATGAAATTCGTGGCGATAATTGAAAGCACCAGCAACACACCCAAAACACAAAGCTGCGTTGCCGGTAGAAGATTTGCGGTCGTCATGCCCGTAGAGATGACAGACAAAAGCAGAGCGGCAAGGAAAGTTCCTAAAATCGTACCGCGTCCACCAAAAATATAGGTTCCGCCGAGCATGGCCATGAGCACCATTTGCAATTCACCGCCAAGGCCAAGATCATATCGCACAGAGCCTAAGCGCGAAATGAAAATCATTCCTGCGATCGATGCTGTCACACCTGTTGCCAAAAACAATACCGCTTTGATACGCCGCGTGCGAATACCGGCATAAATCGCAGCCGTCTCATTCGTTCCCGTTTGATAAATCTGCCGACCCCACACTGTCATGCCGAGGAGAAAGGCCAAGGCGATAGCTGCAAGAATGAAAATCAAATCAGGCGCGGGTAATCCAAGCACCTGCACTTTATCGATGCCAATATACCATTCCGGAACACGGATCGATTTATCACCGGCAATGACTTGGGCTAATCCACGATATAGCGTCAGCGTGCCGATCGTGACAATGATTGATGGGAGTTGCAGGCCGATGATCAACGCCGAATTGATCGCGCCCATGATAAGCCCCGATCCAATACCGATGGACACGCAAATCCACATCGGCCAATCGAAACTCATCGCATAGGCGAACAGGCAGGCAGAGAGCGCCATGGCAGAAGCGGGTGATAAATCAATCTCTCCGGCAATGATGACAAGCGTAAGAATAAGCGCAAGCAGCGAAAGCTCGGCAGTCAGCGTGAAACTATCGAGAATATAACGAATATCGAGAAAATAAGGCGAGAGCTGCCCGCCTGCAAAAATAGCAAGAACAAGCAACACAAATGTCAGCGTTTCAGGCCGCACAAAAATGACCTGCCATAAAGGACGCGGCGGTGCTGCATCTCGATGCGTTGCCGACACAGTTGAGTTCAAGCCTACAGGCGCTTCGCTCATTCGCGCCCCCTAGCAGACGACAGCGCCGCATTGGCACGCATACGCACGGACCGATCAATTAAAAGCGCGATCACAATAACAGCACCATAAATTGCGGCTTGCGATGTGCCGGGAATACCCAAAAGCGGGAGCGCTGCAGAAACACAGCCCATGAGGAACACACCGAGCACAACGCCGGGCACGGAGCCCACCCCGCCATTGATCGATACGCCGCCAATCACAACAGCAGCGATGACCTGAAACTCGAAACCGGTTCCGGTATTTGAAGGATTCACAAAGCCCCAGCGGCTTGCATACATAATACCCGAAAGTCCCGCGAGTGCTCCGGATATGGCGAACACCAAGATCGTGACAGCATTCACGCGGATGCCGCGCAGTGGCGCTGCAATCGGATTGGATCCCATCGCATAAATTTGTCGCCCCACAAGTGTGCGATTAGCAAACCAGTAAGTAGCCATAGCCACAGCAAGCGCAATGACAATGATCCACGGCACCGCATAGGTTGGAGAATCCTGTGACATGGCTTTGAGTGCAGCGGGAACAAATTGGCGATCAATCTGTTTGGCGTTTGAAACAATAAAAGTGAGCCCGCGATAAAGGCTCAATGTTCCCAATGTGACGATGATAGCGGGAAGATTGAAGGCGGTCACAAGCACGCCATTAATGACACCGAGACCCAAACCAACGCCGATGGCAACAACAAAGCCGAAACCCCA
Organism: Alphaproteobacteria bacterium; assembly: GCA_009921785.1. Classification (GTDB taxonomy): domain Bacteria; phylum Pseudomonadota; class Alphaproteobacteria; order Rhizobiales; family Beijerinckiaceae; genus CAIUPE01. The sequence continues at coordinate 3,421 of RFXE01000026.1, read as the reverse complement.
CGGAATTTCGGGATGAAACTTAAACATCAATGCCGTGAGCATGGCCGCAAGGCCCTGGATTGATCCAATCGACAAATCAACATGACGGGCAATGATAACGAGCATTTGTCCCATCGCACCAATCATGATCAACGGGATAAGAAGAAGAATGATTCTGAATTGATCAAGCGTGAGAAAGCGCGGCCGCAAGATCCCGACAAAGACGCAGAATAAAACGATCATCAACAGAATGCCGGCTTCCCGGCGACGCAGCAGAGACCCGATCATGAGGCGCGAACCTCCGCACTCCGCGGGACAGCCGCATGCATGATGGATTCTTGTGTAGCTTCTGCACGCGGAATATCGGCAGTGATCCGCCCTTCCGACATCACAAGCACGCGATCACACAGCGCCAGAAGTTCAGGCAATTCAGACGAGATCAAAAGAATGGCGCGACCCGATGCCGCCAATTCGCCGATCATATCATAGAATTCTGCCTTAACACCGATATCAATACCGCGAGTTGGCTCATCCAGAATGAGAATTTCAGGATCAGTTAAAAGCCACCGCGCGAGAATGGATTTCTGCTGATTGCCACCCGATAACTCTCCAATCGGCTGCCGCATGGAGGCAAGTCGAATACTGAGCTTTTGGATCGAATCTGTCGCGATCTCATGCTCCGTTGAAAAATTGATGATGCCCGCATTTGAGATTTTTTCAGGTACGGCCGCGGTGATATTCTGCTCAACCGACAAAGTGCGAAAAATTCCCGCAATCGCACGATCTTCAGGCACAAAGGCCACGCGATGATCAATCGCCACAGCGGGATCAGAAATTGCGACAGCCGTTCCCTTGATCAGAATCTCACCTTTGTCAGCGGGCGCTATTCCAAAAAGCGCGCGTGCCACATCGGTACGCCCCGCACCAACGAGACCGCCGAGACCCACGATCTCGCCGCGCCGAATGGCAAAGCTGATATCTTTGAAATAGCCCGCTTTCGTGAGGCCTTTAACTTCAAGCGCGACATCACCGATTTGCGCGTCCTGCTTTTTGAGATATTCACGCAAAGATCGACCAATCATCAACCGGATAATATCTGCGTCCGTTAAATTGCTGATTGTATCAGTAGCAACTTTATTTCCATCGCGAAAAATTGTGACGCGATCACACAAGGCACGCACTTCTTCGAGACGGTGCGAGATGAAAATGATCGTCCGCCCTTCGTCACGCAACCGACGGGCAATTGAAAACAGCGTTTCAACTTCTTTGGGTGTGAGCGGTGCGGTGGGCTCATCCATAATGATCAAACGACTATCGGAAGCCAGCGCCCGCGCGATCTCCACCATTTGCTGATCGGCAATGGAAAGCCCGCGCATCGGGCGCTTCACGTCAATATCGACCCCGAGAAGCGTCATAAGCTGCGCCGCTTCTTCTTCGATTTCTTTCCACGGCACCTTAGACCAAGGCGATCCGGCCAAACGACCAAGAACCAGATTTTCAGCTACAGAAAGATCAGGAAATGACAAAGGTTCCTGATGGATCAGCGTGATGCCTAAGCGCTGTGCCGCAAGCGGATTTTGAATCTCAACGACATCGCCGTTAAGCGCAATCGACCCGCGTGTTGGGCGATGAACACCAGCGAGAATCTTTGCAAATGTCGATTTGCCCGCGCCATTTTCGCCAAGCAAGGCATGAATTTCGCCACGATAAAGGTGGAGATCGACATCGCGTAGCACTTCAACACCGGCGAAGGATTTTGAAATTCCTCTCGCCTCGATGAGTGTCTGTTGCGATCCCAGTTGACCCATCGACTATGTTCCGGATGGCGTCGGCGAGAGAGGATCAATGAGGCCTGCAGTTTTCAAATCAGACCAGAAAGACGATGGGATCTTGGCTTTCACATGCTCGGCATTCGCTTTAACTTCACTCGGCTTCATAGCGCCGGGAATAACCGAAGCGACAATCGGATGAGCGAGCACAAATTGTAGCGCGGCAGCGGGCAAGGCCACGCCATGCGCAGTGCATACAGCTTCAATTTTACGGACCTTATCTTGTACGTCGGCCGGTGCTTTCGCATAGCCATAATGCGCGGGGCCATTTGAGCCTGTAGCGAGAATGCCTGACGCAAGCGGGGCGCCGATAATCACCGAAACGCCACGCTTTTGAAGGGCCGCCATGCCGCGTGTCAGGCTCTTCTGATCAAGAAGCGTATAGGGCATTGCCACCAAACAGAAATCGAGATCAACCTGAGAGGCAACGTCTTCTAACGCCGCATCCGTGTTAATGCCCATCCCATAGGCTTTGATATCGCCAGCGCGCTTTAATTCTTGTAGAGCTTTGACACCGCTCTCGCGCATATCTTTTTGGCGCGCTTCAAAATGCTCGCCGTGAAAACCGATATCAAGATCATGAATGATCAAGGCGTCCACTGTATCAAGCGCTAAACGCTGCAGCGCTTGCTCATAAGAGCGCATCACACCGTCATAAGAATAGTCCCATTTCACTTCGAAATTTAGGCCGCCCACCCATGGCCCCCGATCGAAATGCTGCGGATCTTTTGGTCGCACCAATTGACGCCCTACTTTTGTTGTGACCTGAAATTGGTTGCGCGGCTTTGTGCGTAAAAACCCACCAAGCCGATGCTCGCTCAAGCCCCGCCCATACCAAGGTGCTGTGTCGTAAAGGCGAACACCCGCTTCCCACGCGGCATCCATGGTTGCGCGCGAGTCCGCTTCCTCAACTTTTGCGTAAAGCTCGCCAAGATGCGCGCTGCCAAAGCCGAAAATGGGGACCTCAAGCGATGTCGCGCCCAAACGGCGTAAGGCTCCGAATTGATTGAGCGCCGGTTCTTGTGCCACCGGTTCCTCCCCTCGCTTCGAGTCGCAGCAGCGTGCGCGGATTAGCGCCGTTGCCTCCTATTTCGATCAGGCTGACAGAACCGGATTAGTTTGACAAGTCCAAATTTGTTTGACAACTTTGGATAACGCCGCGCCGTCCCGTCGCCCTAATTGGCTTCTTAAAAATGACGAGAACGCGGCCAAAGGGGAGGATTACGAGCATGGAAATCGGCGGCATGTATCCGATGCTCTATGCGTTTTTTGACGACGCAAACCGGTTGCGCCGTAAAGCCCATACACGCCAGATTGAAGCGGCTTTGAAAAGCGGTTCGTCAGGCGTTGCCGTTCTGGGCCTCGGAACCGAAGTCGCAAAATTGGGCCGCGATGAACGGCGCATGCTGATCGACTGGACATTTGAAGATTTAGCGGGACGCGCGCCGATTGCTGTCACGGTTGCTGACGGCAATATTCCCGACATGATTGAAACCGCGCGCTATGCGGAAAAGGCAGGTGCGGCGTGGCTCATTCTCCAACCCCCGCGCCCGCCCGCTAGCAGCGCCGATTTGATTGATTTTTTTGGTGCCGTTGCCGGTGCGGTCTCCTGT
>RFXE01000250.1 GCA_009921785.1 Alphaproteobacteria bacterium | reverse complement strand
GTGAACGCATCACAACCATTATGCCTCTTCCCGAGAATGAAGAGGATTGGGACCGTCTCGATGTGATGTTTGCGACTGCCCATGGCAATGTGCGTCGCAACAAATTGTCTGATTTCACGCAGGTTAATAAGGCCGGCAAAATCGCGATGAAACTTGATGAAGGTGACATGATCGTCGATGTGCAAATCTGCACGGCCGATGATGATGTGCTTCTGACAACGGCAGACGGTCAATCGATCCGCTTCGCGGTGGATGATGTGCGCGTCTTTAAAGGACGCGATTCAACAGGTGTGCGCGGCATCAATCTCGCCAAAGACGATCACGTGATTTCTATGGCGATCTTGCGCCATGTGGATGCGTCCGCTGAAGAGCGTTTGGCCTATATTCGCATGCGCCGCGCGGTTGCGGGGGAGACCACGCAAGATGAAGCGCCCATGGATGAAGAATTGTTGGGTGAAGCAGCGATTTCGCAAGAGCGTTACGCCGAGCTTTCCGCTCGTGAACAGGTCATCTTGACGATTTCTGAGCAAGGTTATGGCAAGCGCAGTCTTGCCTATGAATATCGCGTTACCGGCCGTGGGGGCAAAGGTATCGTTGCAATGGCGGTCAATGAACGCAATGGAAAACTCGTTGCCTCATTCCCGGTCGAGATGTCGGACCAGATCATGTTGGTCACTGATGGCGGTCAGCTCATTCGTTGTCCGGTCGATGGAATCCGTATCGCGGGTCGTGCCACGCAGGGCGTCACCGTCTTCAATACAGCTGAAGGTGAACGTGTTGTCTCTGTCGAGCGTATCAGCGATGACGGCATGGAAGATGCCGAGACCTTAGCGTCAGGTGACGATCAATCGGCAGATAACGCTTAAGTGCGGCTTTTTTCGAAAGGTCAATTACAATGTCGGCTCCGAGACTGCGCAAAGGCCTTTACGCCGGATCGTTTGATCCTTTGACACTCGGCCATGTCGATGTGATTGTGAGAGCCTGTGCGATGGTCGATCATTTGACCATTGCCATTGGTGTTCATCCGGGTAAGGCACCGCTTTTCTCAGCTGATGAACGCGCCGACATGATCCGCGAAAGCGTAGGCGCTTTGGCGCATTCAGCGGGAACTGCGCTCGACGTCATGACCTTTGATGATCTTGCTTTGAATGCTGCCAAGCGCGTCGATGCGACATTGCTTATCCGTGGTCTTCGTGACGGCACTGACTTTGATTATGAAATGCAAATGGCGGGCATGAATGGTGTCATGGCACCTAAAATCAATACGGTATTCATTCCCGCATCTCCGTCAGTGCGCCCCATCACTGCCACATTGGTGAGGCAAATCGCGAAAATGGGTGGGGATGTCAAGGACTTCGTTCCGCCTGCCGTGGCTACAAGACTTTTGCAAAAAATTAAATCGGTTTGATTATTTGATTTGAGCGAAGGCTCACCTTTTTTGGAGAAGGTCTCTATGATCCGCGCTGCTCTCGTTGCTTTTATGCTTATGTTTGGGGTGCATTATGCAAACGCCCAAACGCTTGACCCACAGAATACGCTTTATCTTGAATTAAAGGATGGGCGCGTTGTTATTCGGTTGCGCCCCGATCTCGCGCCTAAACATGTTGAGCAGATCAAGGCTCTCGTTCGTCAAGGTTTTTATGACGGTATTGTTTTTCATCGGGTGATTGAAGGCTTTATGGCTCAGACCGGCGATCCGACGGGAACAGGAATGGGCGGATCAAAACTTCCCAACCTTCCGGGCGAATTCACACCGCAGCCCTTTAATAGAGGTACGTTAGGTATGGCGCGGTCGAATGACCCGAATTCCGCCAATTCGCAATTCTTTATTTGTTTCCAACCTTCCGCTTTCTTGAACGGTAAATATACCGTGTTCGGCGAAGTTGTATCCGGAATGGAATTTGTTGATAAAATTAAGAAGGGTGATCAAGCTCAAAATGGCATGGTCAAAGGCCCCGATAAAATTGTAAAAATTCAAGTAATGGCTGACACAAACTAAGGAACGAGAGTCAATGGCTGCGAAACCTAAAGCGACAAAACCTAAAAAAGAATCTCCGGCAAAGAAGGCTGCACCAGCTGAGGGCGCTGCTAAAGCGGCGGCCAAGAGTGGCAAGGATCATCTCGTTCTTGAGACGACAAAGGGTAATGTCGTTATCAAATTCCGTCCCGATCTTGCCCCTAATCATGTTGCCCATATCAAGAAGCTTGCTGAAGAGGGTTTCTATGATGGCATCGTATTCCATCGCGTCATTGATGGCTTTATGGCTCAAACCGGTTGCCCGCATGGAACAGGTACAGGCGGTTCGAGCTATCCGAATTTGAAGCAAGAGTTCAATCCGGAGCCACATGTGCGAGGTACATGCTCCATGGCGCGCTCGTCAAATCCTGATAGCGCCAATTCGCAATTCTTTATTTGCTTCGATGATGCGCGCTTCCTCGACCGTCAATACACTGTTTGGGGCGAAGTCGTTGAAGGCATGGAGAATGTTGACAAGATCAAGCGCGGTGAACCCGTTCGTGATCCCGACAGCATCGTGAAGGCGAGCGTTGTTTCTCTTTAATTGAATGAAGGCGGCGTTCGTCGATGCGTGTCGATGATTTTGACTTCGAATTGCCGCCGGAGAGCATCGCGCTTCGGCCCGCTGAACAACGCGAAACGGCTCGACTTCTCGTTATTCGTTCGGGTGTAATTGAATTTGAAGATCGGCATATTGCCGATCTTCCTCAACTGCTTCAGCCCGGTGATGTCGTCGTCGTTAATGACACAAAGGTCATCCCGGCACGCCTCACAGGATTTCGCGAACGTGGCGCAGCAAGAGCTAAAATCGATGTTACTCTTCATAAAAGAGAGTCAGCGGATCGCTGGCTTGCTTTTGTTCGCCCCGCAAAAAAGCTCGATCTTGGCGAGAGCATTCACTTCACATCTAGAAATGCGAGTGATCAGTCCCTCACTGCCCGCGTTGCAAGCAAG
>RFXE01000249.1 GCA_009921785.1 Alphaproteobacteria bacterium | reverse complement strand
ACAACTGAAGCGGGTATTGTCACATTTGGTCTTGGCCAGCTTTATGCAAGTTTGAATGAAATTCTTCCCGATGGTCGCGTTAGCATTCACCTTTATTGGAAACCGCTTGTCACGCTGATTTGGGGTGGCGCTCTTGTTATGGCCTTTGGTGGTGCGTTGTCTTTGTCGGATCGACGAGTGCGCATTACTGCGGCTGAACGTGTCACGCGATCAGCCGCGAAGAATCGCGGAGCGCCTGCATGATGCGTCGTCTGCTCGGTTGTCTCTCTTTTATATTGTTCTTCAGCGCCGCCGCTTATGCAGTTGAGCCCGATGAAATTCTGAAAGACCCAGCGCTTGAATCGCGTGCGCGCGCGATCTCTTCCGAGTTGCGTTGCCTCGTTTGTCAAAACCAATCGATTGATGACTCGCATGCGCCCTTGGCGCGTGATTTGCGTTTGCTTGTGCGCGATAGGTTGCAGTCTGGTGCAAGCGATTCCGAAATTCGCCAATATCTGGTTGATCGCTACGGTGAGTTTATTCTTCTCAAACCACGCATTGCGGTGGATACAATTTTACTTTGGGGCTCACCTTTTTTGGTAATTGTCGTGAGTAGCTTTTTTGTTTGGCGTGCGGCACGACGTCGCGGCTCTCAATCAGGCTCAGATTTGCCTTTGACGGCAGAAGAAAAAGCCCGCCTTGACGCTCTTCTTGCCAAAAAAAGCCGTGGTACTTGAAACCTTACCAATAATTCATGCGGGCGTGAAATCTCCGTAAGGCGTGATCTGTCATTTAACTGATCCATGGTCAGGCGCATTGCCTGATATTGGTTTGGATGAATGGAGACATGAAAATGAGTGAGACATTCCGCAAGGATCACCCTAATCGCCCTACGCTTCGCCACAGCCTTCTTGCAGGTGTTGCGATTCTCGGTGCGCTCGGCGTCGCTGTTCCCTTAATTGCTGATCTGAATTCAACGCCCGCTTATGCCGAGACGCAAGGCATGGTGCAGTCGATGCCCAGCTTTGCCGATATTGTCGAGAAAGTTCGCCCCGCAGTCGTTTCAGTTAAAGTTAAAGTTGAGTCGGCTGCTGATACCGGTGAAGACGGTGGTGGCATGATGATCCCCGATTTGCCTCCAGGTCATCCGCTCGAAAAATTCTTCAAACAATTTCGTGAAGGGCGTGGAGGGCACAAAGGTGGCCCTAAGCAATTTGGACTCTCGCAGGGTTCAGGCTTTTTCATTTCCGCAGATGGCTATGCTGTCACAAATAATCACGTTATCGAAAACGCTGTCACCGTGACGCTTACGACCGATGACGGCAAAACGCTGGATGCGAAAATCGTCGGACGTGATCCAAAGACGGATCTAGCTTTGCTCAAAACTGAGCAACCCGGAAATTTCCCCTTCGTGCCCCTTGCATCGTCTGCCCCGCGCGTGGGTGATTGGGTTGTCGCCGTTGGTAATCCCTTTGGTCTTGGCGGAACCGTAACTGCGGGTATTGTTTCAGCGCGTGGACGTGATATCGGGTCGGGTCCCTATGACGACTATATTCAAATTGATGCGCCAGTTAATCGTGGCAATTCAGGTGGGCCGACCTTCAATCTCAAAGGCGAAGTCGTTGGCGTAAATACAGCGATTTATTCTCCGTCGGGTGGCAGTGTCGGTATTGCCTTCGCCATTCCCTCTGAAACGGTTTCAAGCGTGATTAGCGCCTTGAAAGACGGTGGGTCAGTGGCGCGAGGCTATCTGGGTGTCCAAATCCAACCAGTGACTCCAGAGCTCGCCGATAGTCTCGGTCTTAAAGAACCGAAAGGCGCTTTGATTGCAGAAACGCAACCGGGCACACCCGCTGCCGATGCCGGATTAAAGCCGGGTGATACAATTATCGCGGTGAATGGTGAAGCGATGGCAACGCCGCGTGATGTGACGCGCCATGTGTCTCAAATCAAACCTGGCGATAGCGCAAAGATTACCTATCTTCGCGCCGGCAAAGAGCAGGTCGCAACAATTAAACTTGTCGCTCTCCCTGAAACAAAAATGGCAGTCGCTGATCCCGCCCTGGCAAAAGCCTCTCCGGCTTTTGGTCTCGCTTTAGCCCCCTCTAAAGACGGGAATGGCGTCCTTGTTACGGACGTTGATCCCAATGGGGTTGGTGCCGAGAAGGGTATTGGCAAGGGCGACATCATTTTGGAGATTTCCGGCAAACAAGTCGTAAAGCCTTCTGATGTGCGCACGGCAATTGACGAAGCTCGTAAAGAGGGACGCAAGGCGGTTGTGCTTCGCCTTAAGGGTGAAGACGGGATGCGCTTTGTCGCGCTCGCCTTTCCGAAAGGCTAATCGACGTTTTAACGGGCCCGTCTCTCTTGTCCTCCGAGATGGGGTCCTTACTTAGGCGGCAGATCTGGTTGTCCCTCCTGGTCTGCCGCATTTTTTCTTGACGCTCGTGGGCAAAGCGGACCAAGTGTTCGGTATTATGAAGCTTCTTCTGATTGAAGACGATGCCTCCGCAGCCGCTTATCTGGTCAAAGCCTTTCGGGAACTTGGCCATTCGATTGATCATGCTTCCGATGGCTTAGATGGTTATGCCATGGCGGCCGATGGCCGCTATGATGTGTTGATTGTCGATCGTATGATTCCGCGTATGGATGGCCTCGCTTTGATCCGTGCTTTGCGTGAGCAATCCATCGAAACACCTGTCCTGATTCTCTCGGCACTCGGGCAGGTTGATGATCGCGTGAAGGGCCTTAGGGCTGGTGCCGATGATTATCTCCCCAAGCCCTATGCTTTTTCTGAACTGTTGGCGCGCGTGGAAATTCTTTCGCGTCGAGCGCGCATTGTCCCCACAGAAGAAACCACATTTCGTGTTGCCGATCTTGAGCTTGATCGTCTCTCTCACCGTGTTACACGCGCAGGCTTAGAAATTGATTTACAGCCACGTGAATTCCGTTTGCTCGAATATTTAATGCGGCATGCCGGTCAGGTCGTGACACGTACAATGCTTCTTGAGCAAGTATGGG
>RFXE01000248.1 GCA_009921785.1 Alphaproteobacteria bacterium | reverse complement strand
GGCCATATCAAAGCGGTCAATGGCGTGTCGCTTGCGCTGCATGAAGGCGAAACATTAGGCATTGTTGGTGAATCGGGCTCAGGCAAAACAACTTTGGGCCTCGCGCTCTTGCGTCTCATTTCCTCGGAGGGGCCGATTATCTGGTTAGGATCCCCTATTCAAAATCAGTCTTCTACGCAGATGCGGCCTCTGCGTCGCGATATGCAGATTGTGTTTCAAGATCCTTTTGGTTCGCTCTCGCCACGTCTTTCTATTGCCGAGATTATTGCCGAAGGTCTTGAGGTTCATGAACCCGCATTGTCGGCCCGCGAACGAGAGGCCCGTGTATCAGCGGCGTTGGTTGATGTGGGACTTGATCCAGAAACGCGCCATCGTTACCCGCATGAATTTTCCGGCGGACAGAGACAACGCGTCGCACTTGCGCGCGCCATTGTGCTCAATCCTAAATTCATCGTTCTTGATGAGCCGACCTCGGCGCTCGACATGTCGGTGCAAGCGCAGATTGTCGAAGTTCTAAGAAAATTACAGAAAGACCGCCACCTTGCTTATCTCTTCATTAGCCACGATCTCAAAGTTGTGAAGGCGCTTTCACATCGCATCATGGTGATGCGCGATGGCGTTGTGGTTGAAGATGGTGACGCTGAGACACTTTTTGCCTCACCCCAGCACGATTATACAAAGGCGCTTTTTGAAGCCGCTTTTCATCATGTGACTCGATAGGATTTACAATGGCTTTTACAACAAAAGATCTTCTCACTGTGGCCGGCTGTTTGCGTGAAGCGGCGCTAGCCGAAATCATGCCGCGTTTCCGTTCACTGAGCGCGCATGAGATCCGACAAAAATCATCAGCCCTTGATCTCGTGACCGATGCTGACGAAGCGGCTGAACGCTTTATGACGGCACGTCTGAAGGAACTCTTTCCGGGCTGTGCCGTTATTGGTGAGGAGAGCACCGAGAAGGATCGTTCGCTTTTAACAAAAATTGCCGAGCCTGATCTTCTTTTCATTCTCGATCCCGTCGATGGCACTATGAATTTTGCTTCTGGCCTTCCCCTCTTTGGTGTCATGGCGGCCGTTGTCAAAAAAGGCGAGATCATTGGCGGTTTGATTTATGATCCGCTCGGCGAAGATTGGGCACTTGCCCTACGTGGTGAAGGCGCATGGTTTGAATCACTTGATGGCAAAAGGCGCGATATGAAAGTAGCGAAGCCCGCACCCATTCGTGAAATGGTTGGCGGCGTCTCATGGGGTTATGTTGATGAGCCTCTTCGCTCGACGCTCACAAAAAATATGGCGAAGGTCGCGGCTGGTGTAGCATTACGCTGTGCGGCGCATGAATATCGCTTGATGGCGTCAGGTCATACGCATTTCACATTCTATAATAAATTGATGCCATGGGATCATGCGCCAGGCTGGTTGATCCATCAGGAAGCAGGCGGCTATTCAGCGCTGCTTGATGGTGCGCCCTATAAGCCGACAATCCATAAAGGCGGTCTTCTTTGTGCGCCCGATAAAGACAGTTGGCAGGCTTTGGTTGACGCGCTTTTAACAACCTAACGACGAGTCATTATGGCACGCGCTTTTCTTTTCGTTCTCGACTCGGTGGGCTGCGGTGGTGCAGCCGATGACGCGTATCCGAATGATCATGGTGCAGATACGATTGGCCATATTGCGCGTAACTGCGCGGAAGGAAAAGCAAATCGCGCAGGCTTACGTGAAGGGCTGCTTACGCTGCCCTACCTCGCTTCATTCGGCTTGATCGAAGCGTGCGAAATCGCAACAGGCAGACGACCACCTATTGCGGGTGCGGGTGACCAACCACGCGGGCTCTATGGTGCAGCGCGCGAGATTTCAAAAGGCAAAGATACGGTTTCCGGTCATTGGGAAATTGCCGGCGCGCCAGCCGATTTCAACTTCGGCTATTTCCCCGATACAAAGCCATGCTTCCCTGCATCTCTCACAGGCTCTATTGTTCGTGAAGGACAAGTGCCGGGCATTCTTGGTGATTGCCACGCCTCAGGCACCGCGATCATTGAATCTCTTGGTGAGGAACATATCCGAACCGGCAAACCCATCATCTACACATCGGCCGATAGTGTGGTGCAAATCGCGGCGCATGAAACGCATTTCGGACTCGCGCGGCTTTATGCGCTGTGTGACGTCGTGCGCCGCCTTGTTGATCCGTTGAAAATCGGCCGCGTTATCGCGCGGCCTTTTGTGGGCGAGAGTGCGAAGACATTCACACGCACGGGTAACCGCAAGGATTTTTCAATCCCTCCCCCACAAGGCACACTCCTTGATCGAGCAGCAGATGCGGGACGCGCGATCGTCACAATCGGAAAAATTGGTGACATCTTCACCCATCGCCACACGGGGCGTGAAGTGAAAGCCAACGGCAATGATGCACTCTTCGAGGCGATGCTGCCTGAAGTGGACCATCTCGCAGAGGGCGGTTTTCTTTTTGCTAATTTTGTAGATTTTGATTCCGAATATGGTCATCGCCGCGATGTTGCGGGTTATGCCGCCTGTCTTGAAGCTTTTGATCGACGCATCCCCACTTTGTTATCAAAACTGAAAGACGATGATCTCCTGATCTTCACGGCCGATCACGGTAATGATCCGACATGGTCAGGCACCGATCACACGCGCGAATGCGTGCCCATTGTAGGCGTCTCACAGCGGCTCGCACCGCGCGCGCTGGGGCTGAGATCAAGCTTCGCCGACATTGGTGAGAGCGTCGCGCAATGGTTGGGCCTGCCGCGCGGCACTGCAGGACAAGGCTGGTTTTAAGCCGAACCGCTCACGCCTCTCATAATTTCGTGGAAAACGCTCTTTGCTGCCTGCCCTAACGGGCCTAGCGGATCGTCATAAGGCGAAGACGGGCTTAAACTTAAAACTCCTTAGAACTCTCGCGAGGCCATCATGAAGGGCGTTACCGTCGTCGATCATCCGCTCGTCCAGCACAAACTCACTTTGATGCGCGACAAGGACCGCTCGACCA
>RFXE01000247.1 GCA_009921785.1 Alphaproteobacteria bacterium | reverse complement strand
TTCGAACTCACGGTGAGCTTGCACCCACGGCGGTTTTCAAGACCGCTGCCTTAAACCACTCGGCCACCCATCCTTAATGTCGCGCTTATAGGCCTAAATCTTCTGGTTCGACAACTCTCTCCTGCGCCCCGCGCGCGGTCTTTTTTTTGCCGAATCATGAGACGCCTCTGAGACCCGATTTGGGGGCGTTTGGACGAAAAGCCTCGTATAAATCATGTGATTTGAGGTAAATAAAACGTTAAATTAGCACCAATATTTATCGCCCAAGCCGCTGATTTAAATCAATAATTAGTCTTTTTATTGTGTCTGTTCTTGCAAGGCGAGGCGCCGGACAGTATATTCTCCCCACTGTTCGACGCGTAACAACGGTCCATCCCACCAAGGCGTGAGGCGCCTTTTTTTGAGTATCCTTGCAAGCGTATCGGTGTTGTCCGGTTCCCTTAGCCCGCTCTTGGTGAATTGAAAGAACAAGCTTTTGCATTCAAACGATCTCCCCCAGCAGCCGTCCGCTTCTCAACACGCTTCAGCGCCTTTTGGTTTGGCGCGCCGTGTCGGGGGCGTTTCGATCCTCGCGGCTCTGGCGCTTGGCCTTGTATCCTGCGGCCCGTCCAAAATGGCCCAGATCGACCCGAAATATGGCGTGAGCCCCAGCCCCCGCATGGTGGCTGACGGGGAGGATGTGCCTAAGGGTGGCGGCTATGCCAAAGTGGGCAAGCCTTATGTGATTGCTGGCGAAACCTATGTGCCGTCCGTGCCTAAGTCCTATTCGGCGGTGGGAACAGCCTCGTGGTACGGCGCTGACTTCCATGGCCGGAAGACCGCCAATGGCGAATTATTCGATACGGCGTCGATTACCGCCGCGCATCGTACTTTGCCGATGCCGAGCTATATCCGCGTGACCAATGTCACGAATGGCCGCTCGATCATCGCGCGTGTGAATGATCGCGGACCGTTCCATTCGAGCCGCCTTATCGATGTGTCCGAGCCGGTGGCAAAGGCCTTGGCCTTCCGCACCATGGGCACGGCGAAGGTGAAAGTCGATTATCTCGGCATTGCGCCGCTTGATGGCAGCGATGACACGAAATTGCTCGCGAGCCTCAGAACCGACGGCAAACCCGCCATGCTGATTGGCGATGCCCGCGCGCCTGTTCAGGTCGCCTCTGCCGATGGCATGTTTGAGGCTGACGTGGCGGCAACTGAGCCCGCACTGCCAGCGCTCGTCGCCTCCTTGGATGCGGAAAGCTTTGTGGACGGGGAAATCCCGTTCCCCGTGCCACGCCCGCAGGCTGTGCGCACGGTTAGCCTGATTTCCGCAAAGCCTGTTTTGGCTGCGCCCGTGGCGCAAGCGGATGAGGTTGTGCAGACCGCCAGCATTCCGCCGATGCCGGTGCCGCGTCCGGATGGCATGTTCTATTTGCCGACGGGCTCATTCGCGCCTTCGACTACGGCTTTTAACGGGCTTAAGGCGCAAAAGACCTTCCAATTGCGCTAGCCTATTGCGCTCTCGCGCATCGTCAGCGAAAGAACATCCATAATTGACTCGACCCGGCCGACTGTCGGCGGGGTCCGGTCGTGTTTTTGGAAAGCGGCATGACGACGCTTGGCAGCAGAGGTTCTTTCATCACCTTTGAAGGCGGTGAGGGGGCGGGAAAAACCACCCAGATCCGGCGCCTGAAAACGCGGCTCGAGGCGCTCTCGCTTGCCTGTCATGTGACACGCGAACCGGGCGGTACACCCGGCGCCGAGCTTATCCGCACCTTGATCCTGGATGGCCAAAGACCGCCGCTTGATGCGCTGACGGAAACGCTTTTATTTTATGCAGCGCGCGCTAATCATTTGGCGGAAGGTATTCGTCCCGCGCTGATGCGTGGTGAGTTTGTGTTGTGTGATCGTTTTTCTGATTCAACACGCGTCTACCAAGGCGTCTTGGGGGCGGTACCACAAGCGACGCTCGACGCATTAGAGACGCTTGTTGTTGCCGACACAAAACCTGATCTGACAATCATTCTCGATATCCCGACAGAATTGGGTATGCAGCGGGCTGCCGCGCGGCGCGGTGCAGATCATGCTGATCGTTTTGAATCAGAAACTTTCGGCTTTCACGAAAAATTGCGGCAAGGCTTTCTCGATTTGGCGCGCGCGCATCCGCAGCGGATTATCGTTATTTCTGCAGAGTGCGATGAAGCGTCGATTGAACAAGAAATCTGGATGAAGATTTCCGAGCGTTTTTCTCTTGAGCGAGGAAAACGCGCATGAGCAAGAAGCCCAGTTCCTCAACAAGTAAAGCGCCTATTGCCGCTCAGGCCGATACGCATGATGGGCATTTCATTGGTCATGATGCAATTGAAGCAAGCTTTCTCGACGCCTATCGCTCGGGCCGTATGCCCCATGCGTGGATTTTGGCGGGGTTAGAGGGCATCGGCAAAGCGGGCTTTGCGTTGAGAGCGGCGCGGTTTCTTCTCGCCAACCCTGATGCATCGAGCGCTGCGGTGAGGCATGCGCACTCGCTTGATGTTTCTCCCGATAATCCTGCCGCACGTCGTGTAGCCGCGCGTGCGCATACGGATTTGTTTTTTCTTGAATCGGAAAGTGACGGCGAGAAAAAAACGAAATCGGGCGCCATTCCGGTCGAAGATGTTCGCAAGATGCTCGGCTTCTTTTCGTCAACCGCAGGTGAGGGTGGGTGGAAGATCGCCATCATCGACTCGCTTGATGATTTGAAATCGAGCGCTGCGAATGCGCTTTTGAAAATGCTTGAAGAGCCGCCACCGCGTTCTCTTTTTTTGATGGTATCGCATAATCCGGGACGTCTTCTGCCGACCATTCGCTCTCGCTGCCATATGGTGCGGTTCAAACCTTTGTCCGAGAGCGAGATTGTGACAGCGCTTTCATCTCACTCATCAGTTACAGATCAGAAACTTTTGAGCGATGCCGCTCGCCGTGGTGGGGGTTCGGTGAAGCGTGCTATGACTTATCTTGATGCGGAACGCATGGCGATGG
>RFXE01000246.1 GCA_009921785.1 Alphaproteobacteria bacterium | reverse complement strand
CCGACGGTGGGCACGGCCGTGTTGTTTGCGGTGCTTGATGGTCAAGCCTCCTCATCCTTCGGCTTAGAAGAGACGGTGGGACTTGTGCCCTGCACAGCAACGCGTCTGAGTGCCAGCGCGGGGGAGGCGGTGTTCACATTGCCGCGTCTGCCCGAGCGTATCGCAGAGGCGGCATCGCCTTCGATGATTGCCGAGGCACTTGGTGTATCCGCCGCTGAGATCGGCTTTGATCGCCATCAATCGATTATCGCCTCGGCCGGTGTCGGATTTAACTTCATTCCGTTGAAGACGAGAGATGCGGTAACACGCGCCTGTATCAAGGGTGCGCAGTGGACCGAGACGTTCAAAGCTGCAGGGCGTCCGAACGTCTTTGTCTATACGCGGGAAACCGTTGAAGCAGGACATCACTTTCACGCACGCATGTTCGCGCCGCATTTGGGCATCGGTGAAGATCCCGCCACTGGTGGTGCGGCAGCAGCCTTTGCGCGCGCTTTTGTTGATTTCGAAACGCCCGCCGATGGCACACATCGCATCGTGATCGAGCAGGGCTATGCGATGGGCCGCCCCTCTCACATCACGCTGGAGATGGACATCGCGAAAGGCGCGCTCGCTGCCGCGCGGATCGGCGGCTCGGCTGTGATCGTGAGCGAGGGCTCGCTGCGCGTGTGATCTGGAGACGTTGACCGACCTCACTTGCCTTTTCTCGGACGTCTCTTATATTGATAGGGAAGTCTTAACCGCCGCGAGAGCATGATTCCGCGTGAGGTTAGACCGGAAAGGACATTGTCTTGGGTTCGATTTTGCCACTCTTCGCGTTTATCGCGACCGCCTCTTTGGTGGCGTTGGCATCGGCTCGTCCGCTTTCCGGCCTCCTTCTTCTTAGCCGCCCCTGAGGGCCGGCCGGGCATCAGCCTGGGCGCTCAGGGGAGCATGATCAGACCAGCCACTCCACCAGCCTGTGCGACCCTATAAAAGCCGTGTCCCGGGCAAGACGAAGGAACCACACATCATGACAACCGGATCCGAAAAAGACCGCGTCATTATTTTTGACACAACCTTGCGCGATGGCGAGCAATCACCCGGCGCGTCCATGACGCTCGAAGAGAAGCTCGAAGTGGCCGATCTCTTGGACGCGATGGGCGTCGACATCATCGAAGCGGGTTTCCCGATTGCCTCGAATGGCGATTTTGAAGCGGTGGCGGAAATTGCCAAGCGCATCAAGCGGGCAACGGTTGCGGGTCTCGCCCGCGCCATCAATGCCGATATTGATCGCGCTGGCGAAGCGGTGAAATTCGCGCAGAAGCCGCGCATCCATACATTCGTCTCGACCTCGCCGATCCATCTCGAATTTCAGATGAAGAAGTCGGAAGCGGAAGTGCTCGATATCATTACGGCAACGGTGACCCGCGCGCGCAATCTTGTTGCGGATGTCGAATGGTCGGCAATGGATGCGACACGCACACCGATTGAATATCTCTGCCGCACAGTCGATGCCGCGATCAAAGCAGGGGCCACCACGATTAATCTGCCGGATACGGTCGGTTATGCCACGCCTGATGAATATCGCGATATGTTCATTCAGGTGCGCAATCGCGTGGCGAATTCTGACAAGGTGATTTTCTCTTCGCATTGCCATGATGATTTGGGCTTGGCTGCCGCAAACTCGCTCGCCGCGTTAGAAGGCGGCGCACGGCAGATCGAATGCACGATCAATGGTCTTGGTGAACGCGCAGGCAATGCGGCTTTGGAAGAAGTCGTGATGGCCATCAAAACGCGCGGCGATAAATTGCCTTATGTGACCGGTATCGACTCGACGATGCTCACACGGGCGTCAAAGCTCGTGGCCGGTGTTACATCCTTCCCGGTGCAGTATAACAAAGCGATTGTCGGCCGAAATGCCTTCGCGCATGAAAGTGGCATCCATCAGGATGGCATGCTGAAAAACCAGCAAACTTATGAGATCATGACACCTGCCTCTGTCGGCGTATCGAAGACCTCGCTCGTGATGGGCAAACATTCTGGCCGTGCGGCGTTCCGCGATAAGCTCAAAGAGTTGGGCTATGAACTCGGCGAGAACGCGTTTGAAGAAGCTTTCAACCGCATGAAGGATTTGGCCGACCGCAAGAAGCATGTTTACGACGAAGACATCGAGGCGCTGGTGGGCGACGAGATGAATTCGGGTGCGGATCCGATCAAGGTCGAAAGCCTCACCGTGATTGCGGGTACACAAGGCCCGCAACTCGCAACGCTCACCTTGAACATTGGCGGTACGCATAAAACATTTCAGGCGCGCGGCAATGGTCCGGTGGATGCGTGTTTTAACGCGATCAAAGCCTTGGTGCCCAATGAGGCGGAGCTTGAACTCTATCAGGTTCATGCGGTCACCGAAGGCACAGACGCGCAAGCGGAAGTCTCTGTGCGCCTTGGTGAGAATGGTCGCTCGGTGACAGCAAAAGCTGCTGATCCTGATACGCTTGTCGCGTCAACGCGTGCTTATCTCGCAGCGCTTAATCGTTTGATGGTCAAGCGCACACGCGGACCAAATGCACAGGCTATGGCGGGTTGATCGCTAAACGCTGGCAATAACATCAAAAAAATTATAGAGCCCGTTTCTTCGATTGAGGAAGCGGGCTTTATCCTTTTTTGAGGCCGCCGAAAGATTGGCTCCCAAAGGATTGATTTCCAAAGCCAGATCCTCCGAAGCCAGAATTTGTTGAGCGCGCTGAGTCAATGGCGCGGCTAAGAGCACTGCCTCCAAATGTTGATTGCGGCGTCCTATTCCCCGCATTGCTATTTGATTCAGTTGATGGCGTTTGTTTAAAGCCCGATGTAATTGCGCTAACCAGCGTCGTAAGCGGATTGCTTGTGGCTGTTTTGACAGAAGGCTTTGGTGATCCCGTTGCGCCGCTTGTTCCGGTTGATCCACCGGACGAGATTTGTGCGGACGGAGAACCACTCGTCGGCGCGCTTTTGCTGCTCGCGGCAGCTTGTCGTGATAGA
>RFXE01000245.1 GCA_009921785.1 Alphaproteobacteria bacterium | reverse complement strand
GCGTCGTCGTAATGCAGCGCGTAAAACTTGGTCAAGCCGCCAGACGATGGCTCTGTAGGTAACAAGAACGTCACCCACTCTTTAGGCAGGTTGTCTGATTTGCATAGAGGAGAAATTGGTTCTGAAAAATGGCTCAGCATAGATTTCCACTCCGGGCCTGATAGGTTTACTGATACGGATGCTGCCAAATCCACTCAAGCCAATTTGTTGTTGATAGATGCTGGATTGGCCTTTGGAACTAAGGGCAACAATCTGGTTCGTTGTATCCAGTATCTCGCCGCTATACCAGGAAGTTGCGGTAGCGATCACACCGGCATTGATGCTGAATTTGATCAGTTCATGGCCGAGCGTCGCTCATCAAATGATGCACCTTCAAATACGACAAGAGACGCATAAGCGCTCGACGCTGATCATGATTGAATAGCGTCAGATTTGTGATCGAGAAGGCCGGAGTTTAATCGCTCCGGCCATTTTCTTTTTCAAAGAAATGACGCTTAGAGATCAGCAGCGACAAGGATGCGGTTTGACTCTGACCTTCCCCGCGCTTCTTCATCCAATCCATAATGTTTTGCGAGAAGTGCAAGACCTTGCGTGAGGACATGTTTGGCGGAACGTTGCTTCCACCCTCTTTCACGTTCAACCCGTTCAAGCCCTTTCAAAAAGCAACAAATATCGATCACAGGACCTGCAAAGCGTTCGCCCATCGCATCAATCGCTTTCCGCATCCGCATTTGTGCGGCAATCATTGAGTCGCTTGCGTGGCCTTCTTTACCTGTTCTTGACGCAGCACCCATTCCAAAACGCGACCAATCAATGCTCACGCGCGGTGAAAGTCCTGCACGTTCAAAATCAGCGCGTAATCTTTCACCTGCAACAAAAGCCGAAGCCGAAACGAATGGCTGCCCATCTTTCCCTTTCCGGCGGGCTAACCAGAGAAGCGGACTCTCTTTTTGATTGACGAAATTTTCGCGTCGACCCTCGGGAGCTTCAATCGATTGAAGGACTAAATCATTTCGATGAATATTTTTCGGCACATGTCCGGCGGCGACCAGCGCAGCGCGACCTTCGTTCGTAATCAACAACCGCGCCGCACTGCCGCGCGCATTCCATTCGGCCATGCCCCGTTCAACGAGCGTTTCACCGGTGCGTGACCGCACAAGGGACACCGCAAGCGTTATGCCTTTATGGCGCTTTGCCAGCGCGAGATAACCATCACGCATCGCACGCGCGCCAAAGCCCCCTTCGTCGGCAAGCGCCACAAGACAACGCCGTTCTTCTGAACTGAGAGACGGGCTTTGGGTCGTTTGCGGCTCAGTCTTCACAGTCATCGGGCGCTCCTCTCTTTTGATAAAATTACCCTACGGAAGAGTAGAGAGGATTGTCTCAATTTGTCAAGAATTTTATGATTATATTCCTATAAATTTGAAGCGCCCGATTAATTTCCCGACCCTCAGATTCATTCTTCGGTACAGGTTTTCCGCTCGCCGTTCCCCGACGGCATTTTCTGACAGGTCGTTACACCGAGATGCCGTTTGGGTTTGGGTGCGCCGGCCACTTTCACACTTTTGGGCATGGCAACATTTGTCGGCAGATTATCGGCCGGCAATACGCGATTGCGGGTCGCGCCATATTGCACCATCACCGCCGCGCCCGGTTTGAAAACAACGTCCTCCGTTGCCTGTCTTTGATCGATGACTTCGGTTGATCCATCAGTGAAGGCAATCGTGTATTCATAGCCATTGCCTGTTTCGTAGACTTGCTGGGCAACCGCTCCGGCAAGAGCTCCGGCAATGGCACCTTCAAGCGCCGCGGTTTCCGAGTGCCCATAGCCCGCGCCTGCCGCACCCCCGAGAAGAAGGCCTCCACTGGTTCCTATAGTCGGATCGGAGCGAATATTGACTTGCTTGACGGCTAAGACTGTTCCGAACTTCACTTTAAAGGCTTGTCCCGCATCACCCAAAGCCACATCATTAACGCTGCGATTGACGCACGCCCCGAGCGACAATGCGATCACGCATGCGGTGACAAGGCCTAGCCTCTTTTGATTATGGATCATGGCTCCGCCTCACCCGCTTAAGGACCTCTGATTAACGCCCCTCGAGGGCGAAGCCCTATGGTGACGGATTGGCGCGCGTCCTGTACCTGTCACATGTGACAGGGTGCGTGAGACTAAAGGGAGCCTGAACCATGGCGCTTCACTTCGACGAATATGAATATTTCCGCCGCCGCCATCGTCTTATTGATGTTATGGAAGAGCAGAACCTTGAAGGCATGCTGCTCTTCCAGCAGGAGAGCATGTATTGGCTCACCGGCTATGACACGTTCGGCTTTTGCTTTTTTCAGGCGCTCTATCTATCCGCTGACGGCCGCATGGCGCTGTTGACGCGCTCGGCCGATTTGCGCCAAGCGCAACATACCTCGAACCTCGCCGATATTCGCATCTGGAAAGATGGACGCGATGCCAATCCGTCGCGCGATCTTTTGGCACTGGTGAAGGACCTTGGCGGCGCGGGCAAGCGCATCGGCGTCGAATATGAAAGCTATGGTCTCGTTCATTCAAACGGCAAGAAACTCGAAGCCGCGTTTGAAGGCCAGGCGACGCTGATCGATGCCTCCGATATCGTTACGCGTTTGCGCGCGGTGAAATCAGAAGCGGAAATTTCCTATGTACGCGAAGCCGCGCGTCTATCCGATCTCGCGGATCGCGCGGGCATTGAGGCCATTCACGCGGGTGCAGATGAAGGCGACATTCTCGCCGCGCAACATAATGCGGTGTTCAAAAATGGTGGCGATTATCCGGGCAATGAATTCATCATCGGCTCGGGTCGCGACGCGCTCTTGTGCCGCTACAAATCTGGACGGCGCAAACTCGATGCCAATGATCAAATCACACTCGAATTTGCAGGCGTCTATCGGCATTACCATGCCGCGCTGATGCGCACGGTTGCCGTTGGTACGCCAAGACCATTGCATCTCAAATATCATCAAGCCGCGAAAGACGCGTTGCTCGCCTGTGAGGCCGCGCTGAA
>RFXE01000244.1 GCA_009921785.1 Alphaproteobacteria bacterium | reverse complement strand
ATATAGGCGCCGCGATAATCCTGACGCGGGCCATATACATTCATATAGCGCAGGCCTACATAATCGAGACCATAGCGGAAGTGATAGGCACGCGCCATCGCTTCGCCGCAAATCTTCGTCGCGCCGTAAAAATTCTTATTGTTGAACGGATGATCTTCCGTCATCGGCTCTTCCACCGCATCGCCATAAACAGAGGCAGATGACGACCAGACGAGACGCTTCACATTATTGCGCACGCAGGAATCGAGCACATTGAACATGCCCTTCACATTCACTTCAAACGCGGTGCGCGGATAATCATGGCACTGCAAAAGCCAAAGCGCTGCAAACTGGAAAACACCGTCGGCACCTTTGAGTGCAGCATCAAGGATATCGGTTTGGGTAATGTCGCCACCGGCTTCGAAAATCTTAACGCGCGGATCTTTCAAAGAGCCGGAAAGATTTTCCATCGTGCCGCGCACGAAATTATCATAAATCAAAATCTCGCCGACATCCTCTTTCACGAGTTGATCGACCGCATGCGAACCGATGAGGCCTGCGCCTCCGATCACGACGAATTTTTTACCGCGAAGATCCACGTTCTCTCTCCTCAACTCGCAAGCGCGAGCACACCCGCACCATTTTCAATATAGCGTTCACCCGTCGCCTTGCAGACGAGGTCGGCATTGAGCCGCTCGCCTGCCCGGCTCATCCATCCCATACGTCGCGCCGGCGTTCCCACCATCAACGCATAATCCGGCACATCTTTCGTCACCACGGCACCCGCACCGATCAGGCAATAGGCACCAAGACTGTGACCGCATACGATCGTTGCGTTCGCTCCAATCGTCGCACCCCGCCCCACCGGAGTCGCACGGAACTCGGCCTTGCGGTTCACATGCGCACGAGGGTTTAAAACATTCGTAAAGACTGAACTCGGCCCACAAAAAACATCATCTGCCAGCTCGACGCCTTCATAGAGCGAGACATTGTTTTGAATCTTGCAGCCATGACCGAGGCGCACTTTGGGGCCAATCATGGCGTTTTGGCCGATTGAACAATTCTCGCCGATCACGGTGCCCGAGAGAATATGGCAAAAATGCCAAATCTTCGTCCCCGGCCCAATCACCGCGCCATCATCAACATAACTTGATTCATGGATCAGCACGCCCGGAAAGCGCGGATCCTCTTTCATTTCGCTCATACGGCGGAGGCTTTACGGGCGAAGGGATGAACGATGCCTGAATGCAAAGCCAGCGGCTGTTGGCGGAAGGTCGAGACGATTTCAATCGATGGGCGCACCGCATCAAGGCCAAAACCTCGACCCGCCAGCACTTCTTCGTAAGAACGGGTATGAAGATCGGTGAAGCCTTCGGAGAACTCAACCTCCTCGCCATCAACCGTAATCGAGCGATAGGTCGTCTTCTTGCCCTGCACGCTTTCGGGCAAATCATTGCGGTCAACCGATAAGAACCAGCTCACATCGGCGCGCTCACATTCGATAAAGCCCGCGGCGCGTTCCGGCGTTTTGAGATGTGCGTGATTTGCTAAAACTTTGCCAAACACAAAGCCGAGCATGTCGAAAAAATGCACGCCGATATTGGTGGCCACGCCGCCTGATTTTGAATCATCGCCCTTCCAAGAGGCGTGGTACCACCGCCCGCGCGAGGTGCAGTAAGTGAGTTGAACCTGATGGCGCTTGGTTGAAGACGCAAATTTATCGCGTAACGCAATAATCGCCGGGTGAAGACGAAGCTGCAAAATCGAGAAAATGCGCTTGCCCGTGTCTTTTTCGATATCAATCAGACCATCGATATTCCAAGGATTGAGCACCAAAGGCTTTTCACAAATCGCGTCCGCACCCGCGCGCAAAGCAAAGCGGCAATGCGCATCATGCAGATAATTGGGTGAGGCAATCGACACATAATCCAACCGCTCGCCGCGGCGGCGGAGCTTATCGACATGGCGATCAAAGCGTTCGAATTCAGTAAAGAAATGCGCATCCGGAAAATGGCTGTCGAGAATGCCGACCGAGTCGTTCGGATCAAAGGCAACTACAAGATCGCCGCCTGTATCCTTGATCGCCTTCATATGGCGGGGCGCAATATAGCCGGAAGCTCCGACAAGGGCGTAAGACGTCACGTTATTCAGTCCTTATTTGAAATTAAGTGCCCACAGTCTTCGAAAGAGGCTCATCCCAAGGGGAAAGATTTGGAACGGCGGTCAAAGGCGAAGGGCAGACCAGAAATTCGACGAAGAGGCGCATACTATATTGAGCGGACGTCGTCCATGATCTCCTTCGAGCAAGATTGAAGATGACGCGCGAAATGATCCCAAATTAGGTCCAGATTGAGGCGATTCCGTTCATAAATCTGTCAGAATCGACCCGGTAAAGACGCGCGGGGTCATTCCGATCCTCTTAACCCGCGCCATGGCAGTGCCCCGTCTTTTATTCCTCATCACGGATGACCGTTATTTCGTCTCGCATCGGCTCCCCATGGCCCGTGCGGCACGTGATGCCGGATTCGAGGTCCATGTCGCCACAAAAGTTGCCGATTATCGCGCGTCCATTCTCGCTGAGGGCTTCACGCTGCATGAACTCGGCTGGAGCAAATTGCGCCGCAAGCCCCATCACATCATCCGGGATATCCTTGAAATAAGACGTCTTTACAAGCTGTTACGCCCTGATGTCGTTCATCACGTTGCGCTTGTGCCGATCATATTGGGGCAGCTGGCGGCGACCAGTCTCTCAATGGCGAGCGTCAATACGGTTGCGGGCCTCGGTTCCGGCTTTATTGGGCTCGATCCGGTGGGGCGTCTACTCCGTCAGGGCTTATCCACGGCTTTACGGATGCTTCTCAATCGGCCGTCGACTTTGACTGTCGTTCAAAATGAAGACGACCGGCGGGCTGTGGAGCAGATCGGCGTGGCACCGGACAAGATCCGTCTCGTTCCCGGTTCGGGCGTTGATACTGACAAGATCAGGCCTCTCCCAGAACCTCAAGGACCGATTACCGTCGGCGTCGCCGCGCGGATGCTTGATGATAAAGG
>RFXE01000243.1 GCA_009921785.1 Alphaproteobacteria bacterium | reverse complement strand
CGTTGCCAATTTGAAAAAATCAGAAACAAACAGCGAAGACATCGTCGCCTATATTACGGGCGCAAAAACGGGAACGGATGGCCGCGCCACACATTGAGGCGCGGTCTCCATTTTTATATTTGTTCGATTGTAAGAATCAGTGCGTGAGGCGACGCTTCACATAAGCCTCAAACTCGCTCGCGACCTTCTCACTCGTCCAATTCTCATGAAGCGCCAATTTCAACAGATCTTGTTGGCTTGGCGGCGCCATACCCGACAGTGGTGAATCAATATCAAGATTGGCCGGGAACGGGTAACCTTCCGCCGTCGCGGCAATCACAAGATCGATTTGGCGCGGCGAAAGCTTACCTGCTTTAACCATGCTATGGAGCGTTGGATAAAGGCCAACACTCATCCGCACGCGATCAACCACTTCGATTGAGCGGCCATAACCCGAACCGATCTGCATCAGATTGGCAAAGCGCACGATATCTTTCGACACGTTGTTGCCGGCTGCATGAAAGAGTGCAGGGTTGAAAAAGAGCGCATCGCCCTTTTTCAAGGGTAGCTGTATGTGATGCTCAAGGAAATAATCGCGGAATTCGGGGCGAAGAATCGCGAGATAGCCAGGCAAATAGCGTTGCGAGAAAGGCAAGAGCTGTGTCGGCCCGCTTTCAATCGGCATGTCGCAATGAGCGATGGCACCTTGAAGTGTGAGTTCTGCCGAAAGCCGATGGGCATGCGCCGGATATTGATAAAGCTGCTCAGCTGTTTGAAAACCCATGTGATAATCGCGATGAGCCGTCTGCGCTTTACCACCCGGATAGACGACATTCACTTGCGTAGTGATCTGATAAAGCGGACCGAGCCACGCGCGGCTGATTAAATCAACCACATCAATCGCGTTATAATGAATGAACGCCTCGGGATTGGCGACACAAAGCTTTTCATGCGCATTCCAAAGACGCGCATTTTGACCGACCTTGCCAAAATGGTCGCCGCGCTCGCCCATCACGCGCTTTTCCTCGGCTATCAGATCGTTCAAAACATCGGTGGTGCGATCAACAATGCTGGTATCGGCAAAGGCGCCGCGGAACACGACTACGCCTGGGCCATCAAGCAGCACATCCGTCCATTCGTTCATATAGCGGTCGATCGCGCTCTGATCATCGATCAGCGCATGAATCTTTGAGGCATTATAAATGGGGACGCTTTTTTGGACGTCATCGGCTAAGGGGCAGCTCATTTGTGCCTCTGCCTTTTTGACATCGGCAATAAAGTCCTGAAGCGAAATCGACGTCTCGTCAAACCAGCGCGTGCGCGGTGCGGGAACATGTCTGTTCATGAGGGGCCTCTCAAATGGTGAATTTTATTGATCGCAATCTACCATATCAGGGGCCCAGATCGCGAATGATTTTTGCGGCAAGCATGCGCATTGGCTCGATTGTTCCCGAAAGAATTTTAATCCGGTCAAATTCTGCTGGATGGGCATCAAGATGGGCACGCAAAGACCGCCCGAATTCCTGCCTGAGTTCGGTCCCGATATTGAATTTCTTGACCCGCGTTTCTTGTGCCAAACGGCGTCGTCCATCGGGAAGAATTCCACTTCCGCCATGAAGCACGAGAGGGACCGTCGTCACGGCTTCAATACGTTGTAGAAGTTCCCGATCGATTACCGCGGCATGCGATGTCTGAAGGTGAACATTGCCGACAGAAATCGCCAACGCATCAATGCCCGTTTCCCGCTCAAAAAGCTGCGCTTCTTCAGGCGATGTCATGGTTGAGCCCCCGCGCCCCTCATAGCCTACTGCCCCCACTTCCCCCTCAACAGAGAGACCATGACGATGCGCAAGCGCCACGACTTTTTGAGTGAGCGCGATATTGTCTTTAAGTGGCAAAGCTGATCCATCGATCATCAGAGATGTGAACCCATGATCAACGGCCTCAGCACATTCGTCATAGTGAAGCGCGTGATCAATATGGCAAACGACAGGTACTTTTGCGCGATCGGCAAGATGGCGAAACATGCGGCCGAGAATGGAAACCGGTGTATGTTTGCGACAACCTGGCCCCGCTTGTAGGATAAGCGGTAACTGCGCGTCTTCAGCAGCTGCGACATAGGCTTCGGCATCTTCCCAGCCAAGCACAACAAGACCAGCAACGGCATAATGCCCTGCGATTGCGGGCTGAAGCACATCCTTAAGCGTCGCTGCTGTCATTTGAATTTGGCAATCATGTCCTTGATGCCCGGAATCGTTTCGATTTGATAGGCATGAGTGGGTTGGAAAAATTGTACGAGCGGCCTTTGGCTTAAGCCTCCCAGAATTGTGAAATAATACATTTCATAACCGGGCGCTGCGACGCAGGGATGATAACCCTTATCGAGAATAATCGTTGAGCCATTCACAATATGGTAGGCATCTCCCACCTGTCCGTCTTCACGCTGAACAAGCTGCATGCCAAACCCATGATCAGGCTTGAAGCGGAAATTATAAGTTTCATCATGACGCGTTTCGAGCGGCAAACGATCCGTATCATGCTTATGCGGCGGAAAGCCCGACCACCCGCCCTGCCCAACAGTGAACAGTTCGGAGACCAAAAGGCGCCCCACGCGATCACGATATTTCGTGCCAAGAATATGTTTGATCTTTCGATGTGTCTTCGTATCATCCGATCCATATTGGACATGATCAAGATCAGCCACGCGCACATCAAAAGGTTCGAGCACTTTATCAAAGCGCGCACCGGCGATAAAAATTTCAGCCGTTTCCGAGACGCAGGTTAAACCCGTCTTGGCTCCCGTGGGCACATAAACGCCTTCCGGCTCACCGCCCCAGACATCACCTACGCGATTGCCGAGTTTTGAAAAGGTTAGACCTTCGATTTCGACATCGACTGTTCCGGTGGCGGGAACAATCGACGTCTCATAATGCGGAACAGAATATGAAAAATGTTCTCCGCGTTTCAATTTGACGATGTTGAAATAATTGAGCGGCACGCGCGCATCATCGACATCAATCACAGCCTTGTTGTGATTGTCATATGGCGGAATAT
>RFXE01000242.1 GCA_009921785.1 Alphaproteobacteria bacterium | reverse complement strand
AAAATCACTGATCTTTGTGAAGCGCATGACATTCTTGTTATTCCGCATGCGGGACAAATGCATAATTACCATATCACGATGTCGTCTTATGCTGGACCCATTGCTGAATATTTTCCGAAAGTGCCGGTAGAAGTCGGCAATGAATTATTCTGGTATATTTTTGATGGCGAGCCCGAAGCCCAAAATGGGTTCATTGATCTCGATGATACAAAGCCGGGCTTTGGCCTCACACTCAAACCCGTTGATCCCCATTTCAAAGTGACACGATAAGGGAGAAATCCATGCCCAATTTCCCGATCATCGATACACATCTTCATGTGTGGGATCAGACCCGCCTGAAATATTCAGCCTTTGATGGCCACAAGCTCTTCGGTCATCCCTATCATGTTGAAGATTATCAGCGCGATTGCGGGAAGCTCCAGATCGAAGCCATGGTCTTTCTCGAATGCTATGCAGATTTCTGGGAGGGCGTTGGCCAATATATCGAGGAAATCGAATTTGTTGAGGATGAGAAAAAGCGCGATCCGCGCATCAAAGCCATCATTCCCATGGCGCCGGTTGAATGGGGCAAAAAGGTCGATTCGGTTCTAAGCATCATGAAAGAGCGCCACCCACTTGTTCATGGCATCCGGCGCATCATGGAGTTTGATAAAGATCCGCGTGCGCTCACCTTAAGCGCAGCCTTTATTGAAGGCGTGAATTGCCTGGAAAAATTCGGATATTCCTTCGATATCAATCCGAACTATACGCAGATGGATATTATTCGAGAATTTGTGCCAAAAATTTCATCGAATGTCCCGCTCATTCTCGATCATTGCGGCAAGCCCGGCATTGCCCAAGGTGCCCTCTCACAATTCCGCGACGATCTTCGTGATCTCGCGCGCTACAAAAATATGTGGGTGAAGCTGTCTGATCTTCCGCCCTATGCGGGGCCGCAATGGACGCGCGAGCAGCTTTTCCCCTATATCGCAGCGACTATTGATATTTTTGGTCCTGAGCGCGTGATTTATGCGGGCGACTATCCGATCCTCTTGCAATCAACGACCATGGAAGAATGGGTTGATGTGCTTGATGAGGCATTCGCAAAACTCGGCTTAACAGAAAAAGAAACCCACATGATTTATCGCGATAACGCGATTAATTTCTACAAACTGAGTTTGTGAGCCTCACGTGGCGCGCGCTGCAACAAAAGTAAAATCTGAACCACCGCGTAAGCGGCAAGCGCCGCTCGAGAGCGACGTCGCTTTTTCTAATCTTTTTGCACAAGCCCGCAAACCGGCGCCTAAAGTTGAAGTCGCAGGCACCCATGCCGAGCGGCGTTCTGTTTCTGAGCAAGTCGCTCATCGCATACTGTCGATGGTGAAATCGGGGAATCTTCGCCCTAGCGATCGACTACCGACCGAACAACAAATGGGTATCGCTTTTGGAATCTCACGCCCAGCTCTGCGTGAAGCCTTAAAAGCATTGTCTCTCATGGGAATTTTGGAAAGCCGTCAGGGCGGTCGCTATTCGATCACTGATCTTTCACCCAGCCGATTGATTGCGCCGTTCAATGTGATGCTTTCAACCAATGATTTTGATGTGAATGAGCATTTTGAAGCGCGCCTTGTGGTTGATCTCGAACTTGTGCGGCTCTGCGCTCTGCGTGCCAGCGCTGAACAACGTGAGCGCATTATGAAACATGCTGTCGATGGGCGCGCGTTTTTTCAAGATTCCGTCGGCTTCCGCCTCCTAGATATCGAATTTCATCAATCACTCAATGATGGCGCAGATAATCGCATGCTCTCGGCTATGGCTCAAGGGCTCTATGATGTCGGACTCGATATTCGCCGCGTTGCCAGTGAGATGAAGGGCAATATCAAGAAAAGCGTTATGCAACATATCGAAATTGCCGAGGCGATTGCCCAGCGCGATCAGGCAAAAGCGACAAAGGCCTATCGCCGCCACCTTGAACATGTCCGCGATACGACCTTGGCCGCGATGCGCAAACTTGGCCAGAGTGAGGAGAAATAGTCATGCCCAAGCAAATCGCCTTCAGAATGAATCTGTTCCCCGGTCAGGCGGCCGAATATAAAAAGCGTCATGATGAGGTGTATCCCGAATTGAAAAAGGCGCTGAAAGACGCTGGAGTTTCGGATTATTCGATTTGGCTAGATGCCGAGAGCTATCATCTCTTTGGCATTCTGACGTTGTCGGATGATAACACTTTGGATCAGGTACCCGAACTCGAAATCACCAAGAAATGGTGGGCCTTCATGCGCGATATCATGGCGGCTGATGCGGATAATGTGCCGGTTCAAATTCCCCTAAAGCGCGTGTTCCATTTGCCGTAAGACAGGTGCACGCAACAAAGATGATAGGTTTCGTACCATGATCAACCCGTCCGACTTCCGGATCAAAGCCGTTCGCGCTTTTACGCTTGATCCATCTGCCAATGCGGGCGCCTATTTCAAACAAGAAGCCAATGCGCGTCATTGGTTGGTTGATAGTTTGATTTCAAATCCGATGTCCGGTCATGAAAAATATCGTGAGAAAAGATCAAGCTGGGGCATTGGTACGATCGGCAGTCTAGTTGTTGAAATTGAAACGGAAAGCGGTCATTGCGGTATCGCTTCGGGCACTGGCGGCGTTCCCGCGTGCTGGTTGATTAAAAATCATTTCAGCCGATTTCTTGTTGGCGAGGATGCACGCAATATCAATCGCATCTGGGATGAACTTTATCGCGCGTCACTGCCTTATGGGCGCAAAGGCTTGCCCATTATGGCGATTAGCGCGGTCGATCTCGCTTTGTGGGATCTTGTCGGCAAGATCAGAAACGAACCCGTCTATAATCTTATCGGCGGTTTGAGCCGCGATGAAATCTCATTTTATTGCACAACGCCTGAGCCCCTTGCGATCAAATCACTGGGATTCTGGGGTGCGAAAGTCCCGCTTCCACATAGTCCCTATGAAGGGCGTCAGGGCTTGAAGAGAAATGTCGAATTTCTTGAACTCCATCGGACAAATTTAGGAATTGATTATCCCCTGATGGTCG
>RFXE01000241.1 GCA_009921785.1 Alphaproteobacteria bacterium | reverse complement strand
CGCTCGAAGCCAATGATGACTTCCTTTTTATGCGATGAGAGGACCGTATCGGTCATGATGTACCCCGGGGTCAAAAAGTGGCGGACGGTGTTGGAATAGTCTTTGGTCAAATATCGTCAGAGATTGCAATCGTCTTGTCACATTCCGACAGAGGACGGCGGCATCTCGCTATCGGCGGCGGTGGCAAATGCGCGGCGGAAGGGCTGGCGGCCCTTCAGAACGCCTGATTCCGTCACAATATGGCCAACGCTTTCCTCTTGGCGATAGGCCATGATGTGGACGCCGGCGACGCCCTTGATCTCGGAAATTTCCTGAATGAGGTCGATGCAGAGCTTGATGCCCTCGGCCTTCTGATTCTCGGCGCCTTCAATGCGCTTGATGACCTCGTCGGGGATATGCACGCCCGCGACATTGCTGCGCATCCAGCGCGCGGTTTTGGCCGATGGCAAAGGGCCGACACCGACGAGAATATAACATTTCTCGTCGAGCCCCATATCGCGCACTTTGGTCATGAATTGTTTGAGCAAAGGCACGTCGTAGCAATATTGCGTCTGGATATATTGCGCACCGGCGGCGATCTTTTTCGCCAAGCGCAACGGACGCCAATCATAGGGCGGCGCAAACGGATTTTCAGCCGCTCCCAAGAAGAGACGCGGCGGATCGGTGATCTTGCGACCAGACAAAAATGTGCGCTCGTCGCGCATCGTCTTCATCACATGCAAGAGCGATGTGGAATCGAGATCAAACACAGGTTTCGCTTCGGGATGATCACCTGATTGCACGCCATCCCCCGTGAGGGCGAGCACATTGCACACACCGAGTGCCGCCGCACCAAGCACATTGCCTTGAATGGCAATACGATTGTAATCGCGACATGAGATTTGCAAAATCGGTGAGTAACCGACACGTGTGAGCAGCGCACAAATCGCGACGCTCGACATATGGCAATTCGCGCCCGAACCATCCGTGGCGTTTACGCCATCGACGTAACCATCGAAATGTTTAACACGCTCATACACATCATCGGGATTGGCACTGTCGGGTGGATTGAGTTCTGCGGTGATCGCGAATTCGCCTCGGCGCAACACACGCTCAAGCCGTCCACGCGACGAATGGCCCGGCAATTCAGGCAAAGGCGCGGCGGGCGTCGGACCAAGATCGGTGGCGGGAATGGGAGGAGACATGGTTACACTCTTACTCGTGTGCGCCTTGCGAGACGGCAAGCCAGGAAGAACGGCCCTTCAAGCGATGATCAATCGGCTTTTGCACATCCATGATCTTGTCGCCCTCATTCATGAGACGACTGCCTTCCCAACCTTTGACCCAGACGCACGGCATCTCGGCATAGACTTCGCAATTGCCATTCGCACGCACGCCACCGCAGGGACCATTGCGCAAATTTTTCGGGCAATTCATCGGGCATGACATGCCGGTGGACGATAGAATGCACTGGCCGCACATGCGGCAATCAAACAGAGCACTCTTGATGGTCTTCTCGACCGCAACCATCGGCCTTTCCATACGCTCATAACCGATGAGCTTGAACACAGGGGCCAAGCCGCGCAGCACGGACTCAACGATCGAATAAGTGATTTCCATGCCGCGTGCATGACGATTGGCCCAAAAACGCAATGCGAATTTTGATCCGTCGCGCGGCGGCTTTGTCGAGGCTTCAAAGGCAAAGGGAACGCGTGACATTAGTTCGTCTCCTCAAGACCCTGATTTTTGGCAAGCTTGGCTAAACGCTCATTCGGATAGTCGGCTTCGAGCTTTGCGGCCCATGCCGACGCTTCCGCCTCAAGATCATCGCTGACGTCAACGGGATCCGCGCGGCGCCAATCGGCGAGATAGGCATCGGTTGATTCAGCACCGGCCTTCATCGCCGCCGCATCAATCGCTGTGACAAACCGTTCCGGCAATTCGCGCTTGGCGCTGGTGCGCCCTTGTTTCACGATGACCTGCGCGGGCATGTCGCGCCAATAGACGATAATCAGTTGAGCCATGGCTCAAACCCTCCCGATTTATGAAGATTTTATACGGCAGGCGTGCGCGGATGGATGCGACCGTTTCCGGTGACAAATGTCTCCAATCCGCCAAGTCCAGTGACGCGCATCTCGAAGGCGAGGCCCAAACGTTCAGCCGCCTTGCGCGCTTTCTTTTCCAAAGCGGCATCGGGGATCTGCGCGAGATAAACAACGCGCTTGTAATGGCCAAAAATATCATTGCGGAGCTGCGGGTAACGATCGAGGCCCATGCCTTGAATAATAAGACGATCAAAATGTCGCACCAGATAATCTGTGAGAAAGAAGGAGCCAAGCTCTTCATCCATCAACTGATCAAATTCGCCGGGCTTTGCATAAAAGGCGTAGCAATGATCGCCTTCTATCCGCTCGACGCCTTCTTCATTGAGAACTTTATCGAGCAAGCCGCCCGTGCCGCAATCGCCATAGAGGCAAAGAATATCGGCATAGCCATCCGCGCGCGCTTTACGAATTTTCTTGCGCACACCGTCAGGAATTTTTTGCGGATGATTATGCCAGATCGCTGGCAGACAGGTAATGTCGAGATGGTCGAGCTTGTTGAGCGCTTTCGCGTCAATCAATTCACGCGCAAGGGCTCCGCAGGCAATAACGAGTGTTTTGCCTGCGGCTTTGATCACGCCCGGATCGTGCGTTGCGAAAGCAGCGATTTTGCCGTTTCCACAGCAACGGCCGCGTCGCGGCAATAGGCATCAGCACCAACGGCTTCTGCGAAGGCTTCGTTCAATGGGGCGCCACCAACGAGTACGAGATAGTCGTTGCGCATGCCCTTTTCTTTGAGCGTGTCGATGACGACTTTCATGTAAGGCATCGTGGTGGTGAGAAGCGCCGACATGCCAAGAATGTCTGGCTTATGCTCTTCAAGCGCTTCGATATATTTTTCGACCGGATTGTTGATGCCGAGATCGATCACTTCGAAGCCCGCACCTTCCATCATCATGCAAACGAGATTTTTGCCGATGTCGTGAATGTCGCCCTTCACCGTGCCGATGACCATCTTGCCGACCTTCGGCGCGCC
>RFXE01000025.1 GCA_009921785.1 Alphaproteobacteria bacterium | reverse complement strand
TCGCGCTCGCAATCCTCGCGATTGCGCGAAGGGCTCTCCTTACCAAACGCCCTACACAAAGCGATGCCTTGCGCCATGTTGATGATGCTTCCCCCCACCAGCACCGCCCGGCGCAAACGCTTCTTGATCACCCGAGCGATGTGGCGACGACGCCTGTTACACAGGCTTTGTGGAGTGCGCATCAAAAAATCGCTCGTGAACAAGCGGGATTAAATATTATCGCGCAATGGCGGTCTGATCTTGCTGATCGTGACCCCTATGCGCTTAGGTATCACATCGTCCTCATCGCCATTGTCATGGGCCTTCTTGCAGGACCCGAAAAATTTTCGCGCCTCGCAATTGCCTTATCGATCAAAGATCAAAGCGCAGCGAGTCTCGCTCTTCCGATTGAAGGCTGGATTGATCCGCCCGTTTATACCGATGTGCCGCCGCTCTTTCTTCAGTTCGCATCACTACCGGATGATCGCACGCTGAAATATCGCGTGCCGGTGGGTTCTGTTCTTGTGATCCGGGCAGCGGAAAAAGACACTCTCTCTTTCGCGCCCGATCCCCAATTCGAAGAAATCAAATCACCGAATGTAGATAGCCAAACAAAAGAGACCCGATGGCGCATTAAAGGTGATGGCATTTTCACCCTTGAAACCCAAGATTACCCAAAGGTCATACTATCGGTAACAATGATTCCCGATCTTCCGCCGATTGTGACCTTCAGTGGTGTTAGAGAGAAGAAGCGCGGATCGCTCACGCTATCCTATCTCTTGAGTGATGATTATGGTTTCAAATCCGCTGAAATTCAAATTCTGGGTCCCATAACACATTCCGGTACAGCGACTAGAGATATAGATCCTCTCATCTCACCACCGCATCTCACTTTGCCTTTGCCGCGTCATGCGAAGGAGATCAGTGCGGAATACAAGATTCTTGCGTCGATGATTCCTCCAGCATGGCAAGGATCAGAGGTAAGCGTTGAATTGATTGGCGAAGACGAAGCTGGGCAGGTCACGAAAACAACACCCTTCACGATCACTCTGCCCGACCATCCGCATACATCGCTTCTTGCGCGCGCGCTTGATGAGCAGGGCAAGATACTTCTGCAGGATGCTCATCAAAAGAATGCAGTCGTCAGCGATCTCTCACTACTCTCGCAGACACCGGAATTATTCGGTGTGCAGGCAGGCTCGCATCTTGGTCTGCGTATGGTGCGTCGCGATATTGAACAATCGACCACGCGAAACTCCCTGCGTGAATCCGGTGAATCGCTTTTGACGCTCGCTGAAACAGTTGATCAATCCTTCAAAAGCGATACGCGCCGTGCACTTGATGCGGCGCGAGAGCGTCTGCGCGAAGCCATAGACCAAAAAGCTGATAAAGATACGTTGCAAGAGCGCCTCAAGGAATTTCGTGAAGCGCTCGATCGCTATCTTGAGGATTATGCAAAGCGTGCTTTGAAACAAAAGCCACAATCCGAAAGGCCTTCTGCGGAAGCGCGCCCGTTGCGTCAAAGGGATTTA
The DNA here is from genome assembly GCA_009921785.1 of Alphaproteobacteria bacterium. Lineage (GTDB taxonomy): Bacteria > Pseudomonadota > Alphaproteobacteria > Rhizobiales > Beijerinckiaceae > CAIUPE01. Next base: position 11,440 of record RFXE01000025.1, on the reverse strand, counting down.
AATGCGCTCCTCGACCGTATGGGCGATCTCATGAAGAAAAACGGCGAGGTTGATCCGCTCTTCCAATCGCTAGAATCAATGCTCGATGCGTTGCAATCCGGTGAGAACAATCCGCAACTCAGTGAAGGCGATCCGTCATCGGACTCTGAGAATGCGTTGGATGACATGATCCGTGATCAGCAAAAATTACGCGATGAAACATTTCGTGACACGAATAGAGATCAACCCTCTGATCAAGGTGCACTCAAAGATCGTCAGCAAGCGCTACGCGACGCTTTGGAAAAAATGAAAGAGGCGCTCAAGAAAAATGGAATGCCCGGCGGTGACGCTCTTGATGATGCCGAGCAAGCGATGCGTGAAGCGGAATCATCTCTCGGTGCGGGTGAAGGGCGCAATGCGGTACGGCAACAAGAGCAAGCGCTCAAATCTTTGCGACGCGGAGCCAAGGCGCTTGCCGATGCCCTTGACCAGAATGGCAAGGGACAGGGTCGTCCAGGATCTTTAACCGGTCGCAACGGGACAGCCACACAGAAAGATCCCTTCGGGCGCGATGTAGGCAAGGGATCAGCGGATGAAGATCTCAATCAAGATTTTCGCGCGGGTTCGGAACAAAATCGAAAGTTGCTCGATATCCTCAAAGAGCTTCAATCACGCTCGAGCGATCCTACGCGTCCGATTGAAGAGCGCGATTATCTGAAACGCTTGCTCGATCTTGATTCGGGCCAGTAAAGAGACACGCCTATTCGCCGCGTTCAGTGTTAAAGGGCCATTATGCTTCGTAAATTATATGATCGGGTCGTGGCTCTTGCAGATCGTCCAGGGGCGCCTTGGGCGCTCGGGATCGTCGCCTTTTCGGAAAGCTCTGTTTTCATTGTCCCGCCTGATGTGTTGTTGGCGCCAATGGCCTTGGCCCGTCCTGATCTAGCCTGGCGTTACGCCTTTATCTGCACATTGGGTTCAGTGCTTGGCGGTATCGTTGGCTATCTCATCGGCCATTTATTGTTTGATACGGCAGGGCTTTGGATTCTTTCTCTTTATGGTTATGCCGATAAGGTGTCCCTCGTTAAAGACGCCTATGCCCAATATGGCGCCGCGCTCATTTTGCTTAAAGGACTGACACCGATTCCCTTTAAGCTCGTTTGTATTGTTTCCGGCGCGTTGGATTATAATTTTCCGCTTTTTATTGTGTTGTCGGTAATTACGCGAGGCGCACGTTTTTATATATTGGCAGGATTGCTCAATAAATTCGGCGATCCTCTACGGCATTTTATTGAGCGGCGTTTGGGTCTTGTATTGTTTGTGATCACGGCGCTTACAATTCTCGGAATCATCGCCGCTGCTAAACTTGCTTGATAGGCAAATTTGCTTAATAGGATTCTGACCGATGTCACTAAGACAATGGAACTTTGTTTATCTGACCGCGTTGGCCGTAGCCCTTGGATCTTTGGTCATTATTAGTGGCGCATGGTTCATCGAATTAGGTCTTGGCATCAAACCCTGCCATCTCTGTCTGATTGGCCGCCTACCGCATTATTTCGGTATTCCTGTTGCCGCTGCGGCTGCAATGCTCGCGCGCTCAAGTCAGAAATACCACCTTGCGCGGACGCTTCTGGTTCTCACAGCCTTTATCTATCTCGTCGGCACAGGTATCGGCGGCTATCATGCCGGTGTTGAATTTGGCGTGTTTCAAGGGCCTACGGATTGCACCGGGCCTTTGTCGCAACCCGCATCCATGGATGATTTCTTGAAACAACTCGAAACAGTAAAAGTCATCCGCTGCGATGAAGTCGCCATGCGCGTCTTCGGTCTTTCGCTTGCGGCATGGAACGCGGTGATCTGTTTTGGATTTACGCTGCTCGCGTCACTCGGCGCGCAAGCGCGGCGGGCGTAAGAGCATAATCTCTTACGGTTCGAGTTCTGAATCCCAATAGAGATAATCGAGCCAACTCTCGTGAAGATAGTTAGGCGGAAACAATCGCCCATTTTGATGTAGATCGAAGACAGTCGGCGCATAAGGTTGCTGGCGCGGATACATCTTCACTTGATGCGGTAGTTTATCGCCTTTGGAAAGATTGCAAGGCGAGCATGCCGCGACGACATTTTCCCACTCCGTTTGTCCACCCTTCGAGCGCGGGATCACATGGTCGAAGGTGAGCTCTTCGCGCGCGCCACAATATTGGCAGGCGAAGCGATCACGTAAGAACACATTGAAGCGCGTGAAGGCCGGACTACGCGAAGGGGGAATATAGGATTTGAGCGAGACGACTGAAGGAAGACGGAATTCGGCGCCGGGGCTACGGATTGTCTTGTCATAAAAAGAGACAATATTCACGCGCTCAAGAAACACAGCCTTGATCGTGTCCTGCCAGTTCCACAAGGACAGCGGATAGTAACTCAATGGCCGGTAATCGGCATTGAGAACCAGCGCCGGACAGGCTTCCGGCGAAACAGGTGGCGAAACGTGGATCGTCAACGGACCAGCTCCTCCTGTCGAAAAGACCGAATCTTAGCGACAGGGATAGTCTAATGGCCCTGTGACAGGATTGTGAAGCCCTGTTTTTACGAGTTTTACGATGAATGAGGGGTGTTTTAACGCGTCGGGACGGGCGTCTCGCCCCGGTAGTCGTAGAAGCCACGACCGACTTTACGGCCCAGCCACCCCGCCTCGACATATTTCACGAGAAGCGGGCACGGGCGGTATTTGGAATCGGCAAGGCCCTCATGGAGCACCTGCATCACCGAGAGGCAGGTATCGAGGCCGATAAAATCAGCGAGCTGCAGCGGCCCCATCGGATGATTGGCGCCAAGGCGCATGGCGGTATCAATCGCCTCAACCGAACCCACGCCTTCATAAAGCGTATAGATCGCTTCATTGATCATCGGCAGCAAAATGCGATTGACGATAAAGGCCGGAAAATCTTCAGCCACCGTAATCGTCTTGCCAAGTTTTTCGATATAGACGCGTGCTGCTTCGAAGGTTGGATCCTCAGTGGCAATGCCGCGAATAAGTTCGACGAGCTGCATCTTCGGAACCGGATTCATAAAATGAATACCGATGAACCGATCCGGCCGATCAGTGGCCGCTGCCAAACGCGTTATTGAAATCGATGACGTGTTGGTCGCAAGCATCGTCTTCGGCGAAAGCGCTTTCGACACTGACGAAAAAATCTTGCGCTTGACCTCTTCATTCTCGGTCGCGGCCTCGATGACAAGATCGCATTCGCTAAAGTCAGAGTAATCGGCTGCCGCTGAAATACGCGCCAACGCGGCTTGCCGCTCGGCTTCCGTCATCGTGCCTTTGGTTACGAGACGCGCGAAATTGCCATTGATTGTGGCAAGGCCTGCGGCGATCCGATCCGCACTCACATCATGGAGCCTGACTGACAGTCCAGCTTGCGCACTTACTTGCGCAATACCCGAGCCCATTTGACCGGCACCAATGATGCCCACGGTTTGGATCGAAACGGTCATGCCCTTCATACTCCGCGCATCGGCTCTGTCATGAGTGACAAAGCTAACATAATCGAACCGGTTTGACTAACCGACTTTTGCCAATTCCTTATCGAGCTCCGGCAAAGCCGTGAAGAGATCCGCGACAAGGCCATAATCAGCAACCTGGAAAATTGGTGCTTCTTCGTCTTTGTTGATCGCTACGATCACTTTCGAATCTTTCATACCGGCAAGATGCTGGATCGCACCGGAAATACCGACAGCGACATAAAGTTCAGGCGCCACTACTTTACCCGTTTGACCCACCTGCCAGTCATTTGGTGCATAGCCTGCATCAACCGCCGCGCGTGACGCGCCCATTGCGGCGTTCAAGCGATTAGCAACGGGCTCGATATAGGTTTTGAAATTCTCAGCATTCGCCATCGCGCGGCCACCCGACACGATGATTTTTGCCGATGTCAATTCCGGACGATCAAGCTTAGCGAGTGCTTCGCCTTTGAAAGACGAAAGCGATGGATTGGTTGCCGCTTGTGCTGTTTCAACTGATGCTGAACCACCTGTTGCCGCTGCCGCAAAAGACGCCGTGCGAATGGTGAGCACTTTGATCTTGTCGGTTGATTGAACCGTCTGCAACGCATTGCCCGCATAAATGGGACGCTCAAATGTATCCGCAGAAATCACACGAATAACATCTGAAACTTGCATCACATCAAGAAGCGCTGCGACACGCGGCATAATGTTTTTACCTGATGTCGTTGAAGCAGAAACAATCGCTGCATAAGACGAGGCCAATGAGACAATCAATGCGGCCATCGGTTCAGCGAGTTGATTGGCATATAGCGCATCATCAACGAGAAGAACTTTTGCAACGCCAGCAAATTGCGCGGCGGCATCGGCGGCAGCGCGGGCATTATGTCCGGCAACCAGCACAGTCACCGGCGCACCCATGGCAATGGCTGCACTCAAAGCGCGTGCGGTTGTATCCTTGATCGAGACATTGTCGTGATCAGCGAGAAGAAGCGTAGCCATCAGAATACTCCGGCTTCGGTTTTCAATTTGGAAACGAGTTCAGCAACAGAACCGACTTTGACGCCAGCCTTACGGCCCGCTGGTTCAACCGTTGTGACAACTTTTAAACGCGGCGTCATGTCGATACCAAAATCAGCCGGCGTCTTTTCATCAATCGGCTTTTTCTTAGCCTTCATGATATTAGGCAGCGATGCATAACGCGGCTCGTTCAAACGCAAATCGGTTGTAACAATTGCCGGCGCTTTCAATTCGACCGTTTGCAATCCGCCATCAACTTCGCGTGTCACAGTGATTGTGCCTTCACCAATTTCGATTTTCGAAGCAAAGGTGCCTTGCGGCCACCCAAGCAAAGCCGCGAGCATTTGGCCGGTTGCATTCATGTCGTCATCAATCGCTTGCTTGCCGAGGATCATCAATCCAGGCTGTTCAGCCTCCGCAACGGCTTTCAAAATCTTTGCAACCGACAAAGGCTCAACAACGTCATCGGTCTTCACGAGGATGCCGCGATCAGCACCCATCGCCAAACCCGTGCGCAAAGTTTCCGCAGCGCCTGCGGGACCAATGGACACGACAACGACTTCCGTTGCTTTGCCCGCTTCCTTGATCCGCAAGGCTTCTTCGACAGCGATTTCGTCGAAGGGATTCATCGACATTTTCACATTGGCGAGATCGACGCCCGACCCGTCGGACTTCACGCGGATTTTGACATTGTAATCGACGACCCGTTTCACCGGCACGATGATCTTCATGATGCTCTTTCCAGAACCGGCTCGAGGCAGCGTGACGCTGCACAAGGCCCAAAAAAGACTGACTTTCCGCAACAAATCAGAAAGCGCTCCGGACCTAAACGGCCCAGACCATCATTGTCAACGCATCTGCAAAAAGAGACAAAAAGCGCGCGACATTCCCTATCGCGTTTCAGACATCCTATCGGATTTAAGTCTAACGGGTCTTACCGGGCACCCACAAAACATCGTCCTCGCCGCGGCGATTCACATAGCGCGAGGCGACAAACAGGAAATCTGAGAGGCGATTGATGTAATGAAGAGCGGGCTCGCTGACCGGCTCATCAGGGAAACTGGACAATTCCACCATCAGTCGCTCGGCCCGACGTGAAATTGTGCGCGCGAGATGAAGGGCTGCCGACGCCGCTGAACCGCCGGGCAAAATGAACGACCGGAGCGGCTTCAACTCGGCATTCAATTCGTCGATTTCGCGCTCGATCCGCTCAACCTGCGAGGCGACAATGCGCAAAGACGGCGTGCCGGTATCGCGCCCGGTCTCGGGCGTACAGAGATCGGCGCCAAGGTCGAAGAGATCATTCTGGATGCGCGAGAGCATCTGATCGACGAGAGGCTCAGCTTGCCCTGTATGAATGCGGGCCATCCCGATCGCGGCATTGGTTTCGTCAACCGTGCCATAGGCGGCGACGCGACAGTCATATTTCGGACGCCGCGCGCCCGTTCCCAACGCGGTCGTGCCATCGTCGCCCGTTCGCGTGTAAATTCTGTTCAATACGACCATGATATATCCGCCCTGCCGGTTCCTTTAAGCCTACGAAAACCGGACCGAAGAGGATTAAAAAGAATAGCCGAGTTTCACGCCCACATTGGTAATGCCGTTATTTGGCTGGCAGAGATTGGCGTTCGACATATGCTCGGCGATGGCCATAACCGAGAGGCGGTCCGACAAGGGCATGCCGACCACAAAGGCTTCCCGGAAAAGCGCATTGCAGCCCAGTTCCGAACGGTTTGAACCCGCAGGCGGCGAGCTTGTGTAACCATTATTCACCGACCCACCGAGATCCGCTTCGACAAACAATCCGCCTGGAAGCGTCACCACGCCCGCAAAACCGGCATAACCCGCGCTTGTGAGCCCTTGCGTGTTGATATTGGCACCCAGTTGCGGATGGAGGGTGAAGCCGCCGGTCGAACCGAAATCAAAAGCGGGCATAAGCCACTCGACATTCGCGTCAATCGTTCCCGTCTCGGCGCTCGCAATACCATGCGTCGAGGCACCAACGCGGAACTGGCCGTTTTTCAAAGTGAATTCATTCGCTGACGCGAGGCTCGCAAAGGCGAAGATCGATGCGAAAGCGCCCAAAATTGCGGAAGAACGACCTAAACCTCGGCCAAAAATTGAATAAGCCACGAAATTCCTACTCCAATATATTTCAAATTCACCCTAGCGGGATTTCAACGTGATGACAAAGGCTAAAGCCCTCAAAGCCAAAGCCTTCGCACCCTGTGGTTAAGAACTTTTAAGATAAATCACCGCCATGACGATGACGATGGCCACAAATTGAAGAATGACGCGCCAGCGCATCAAAGTCTGCGACATGGAGGCGCTACCGCCACGTAGCATATTGATCAAGCCTAAAGCGAGAACGACGGCGACTGCCGCCACAGCTAAAGGCGCCGCCCAGTCAATCAACCCAGACATGCCCTCATCCATGATCCGTCTCCGAACTCACATGCGCGTACGATCAACAATCTCAAACGCGCTCACGGTGACATAGACGTAAAAACTGTTCATCGTCTCTTCGGAAAATACAAATTTATCAATTTTCCCCGAGAAGCGCACAGAGTAGCCGTTAAAAAGCGGCTCGACCAAGGATCCCGCCGGCAAGGCCAGATTAAAAACGCTGCCGCGCATCCCGTCGGGATTGAGGCATTCGAAATGCGCCGTCTTGGCCCCCGCGATCAGCGGGACCTCTTTGCCATTCATGCTCCAGGGTTTGCAGACCCAGTTTTTGATGATTTTATCCGTATAGGTCGTTTTGACCTCTTCGATATAGGCAGCAAGAGCAAAGCCCGATTTATCCCGCTCCGGCCCAGCTTTATGGCTCACAAGCTCCTGCCAGAGCGAGGTAAACCGGTCATCAAGCAGCTTCTGATCTTGGGGTTTAGGGGCCGGATCGCCCATGCAGCCCGCAAGTCCCAAAAGAAGTCCGCATGCCGCCAATGTGGAACGCAGGCGATTTCCCCGCAAAGACTGCCCGATAGGACTGGAATTTTGAATCTTGGCGGGATATAGACCGTCCCACCTTGCCCCTATGGCGGAACTGGTAGACGCGTCCGACTCAAAATCGGATTCCGCAAGGAGTGCTGGTTCGATTCCGGCTAGGGGCACCATTTTTCGCAACAGAGAGGCTTCGCCTAACACGCGAAACCTTTCGAGTTTAATAATGGCGCTCTCGCGAGATCAGCCAACGCGGTCGCGCAAAGCGCTAGCGTAGCCATCAACTTCATGACAGTCTCAGCAAAAACGGGGGACTCATATCATGCATGAATTCATCTTTCGCAGTCTTGTGATTGGACTATGGGGCACTGTGGCGATGGATCTATGGGCGATGCTTCTGCATCGCCAGGTCGGCATCGCGCCGCCGAATTGGGGTCTTGTCGGCCGTTGGTTTTTACATCTACCGCGCGGCAAAATTTTTCATGATGATATTGCAACAGCGCGCGCGTTTCCGTTCGAAGTCGAAGCGGGATGGTTCGCGCATTATGCCACCGGCATTCTCTATGGTGCCGCTCTGCTCCATTTTGGTGGCGCTGATTATGCCCATGCACCGAAGCTTTTGCCTGCGCTTGTTCTTGCGTGGATAACAGTGGGTGCGGGATGGTTTATTCTCCAACCTGGCATGGGTGCAGGATGGGCTGCCTCAAAACGCGATAATCCATGGATGATACGCTTTTTGAATCTTGTTGCTCATTCATGGTTTGGTGTGGGGATGTATCTCGGCGCGTTAATCGCGCTGAAAATGGTAAAATAAAAAACCATCAAATTAAAAAAGCCGCGAAGGTTACCCCTCGCGGCTTTGATAGTTTACGATGATGCGTGCTTACGCAATCACTTCATCGCAAGTGCTTTGTCGATCACAACATCGGTTGTCGCGCCAGCTGGCACTTTGGTGATGACAGGATCCGAGCCGCCACCCATCAAGGTCTTCACGGTGCGCTCGTAATCAGCCTTGTCGAGCTTGCCATTTGAACCTTCGGTGAGCTTGTTGATCTCTTCCATCATGCGTGTCTGATGCTTTTCGGTTTGAGCACCTGAGGCATCATTGTCGAGAACGATCTTCGCAGCATCCTTCGGATTCTTGCGTGCCCATTCCCAACCCTTCATCGAAGCGGCAACGAACTTTGCCATTTTGTCGACGAATGCCGGATCTTTCAGCTTGTCTTCCATGACATAGAGACCGTCTTCCATGGTCGCGACGCCTTGGTCTTCATATTTGAACACGACGAGCTTGTCGGCAGGAATACCGCCGTCAATAACCTGCCAATATTCGTTATAGGTCATGGTCGAAACGCAATCAGCCTGCTTCTGCAAGAGTGGATCAACATTGAAGCCTTGCTTCAACACTTTCACGCCGCCCTTTGATCCGTCCGTCTTGATGCCAAGCTTCGACATCCAGGAGAGGAAGGGATATTCATTGCCGTAGAACCACACACCGAGTGTGCGATCCTTCAAATCAGCTGGTGATTTGATTCCGGTTTCTGCGCGGCAGGTGAGCATCATGCCCGAGCGCTTAAACGGCTGTGCAATGTTAACAAGCGCCACGCCTTTTTCACGTGTTGCAAGTGCTGACGGCATCCAGTCAACGACAACATCCGCACCACCACCCGCAATCACTTGCGGAGGCGCAATATCAGGTCCGCCTGGCTTAATCGTGACATCAAGACCGGCGTCTTTGTAAAAGCCCTTATCCTTCGCCACATAGTACCCAGCGAATTGAGCCTGCGTGACCCACTTCAATTGCAATGTCACTTTGTCAGCAGCGTGCGCAGAGGCGACGCCAAGACCCGCAAGGGCCATCATTCCTAAAACCAGCTTCCGCATTCTTTCTTCTCCCCTTTTTCGGGCCGAGGCCCCACTCACTACGCCCCCTGACGATAGGAGGCATGCCAAAACGTGACCCGCTTCTCGATAAAAGCCAAGATCCCGTAAAACAACGACCCGCAAAGAGCCGCAACTACAATGGTCGCCCAGACCATATCGATATTCATACGCCCAACTTCGGTATTGATACGAAAGCCCATTCCAACAATCGGCGTTCCAAAGAACTCGGCAACAATGGCCCCGATCAACGCTAAAGTCGAATTGATCTTGAGGCCGTTGAAAATGAAGGGCAAGGCCGAAGGCAGGCGTAGAGCGAATAATGTCTGTCCATAACTCGCTGCATAGGTTTTCATCAGATCGCGTTCCATCGCGCCTGCAGCGGAAAGCCCCGCCACCGTATTTACGAGCTGTGGAAAAAACGTCATCACAACGACAACTGCTGCCTTTGATTGCCAGTCGAAGCCGAACCACATCACCATAATAGGCGCGACACCGACAATCGGCAGAGCGGAGACAAGATTACCGAGGGGCAAAAGCCCACGCTGTAAAAAGGGAACGCGATCAATCAGAACCGCAACAAGAATGCCTGCACCACAGCCGATCACATAACCGCCAAGAATACCTTGGATCGTTTGCATGAAGTCGGCACCCAATGTCGGAAGCGACGTAAACAATTTTCCAAGAATGGCAGAAGGAGCAGGCAGAATCACCATCGGGATCTGCAAGCCGCGCGCAAGCACTTCCCATAAAACGACAAGTGTAAATCCAAAGATCAACGGCACAGCGAGATCAGATAACAAGCGGTTGCGTCCGCGCGGCGCTTGCTCAGCCAAGATCACATCAACCGCGCGCCAGGCTAAGAGCCAGAAGGCGAAAGCGGCCGCGTAAAAGCCCCACGCACGCACACCTTCAGAATGTGCCAAGGAGATCAATTCGATTGCAATAACAAGACTGCCGAAGGGAACATTCCACCTTTGTGGACCTGTAACATCGGGCTCGCCGCTTTGCCGTAATGCTGTCACACCGACGATGCCAAAAATTAAACGCGTGATGGCGTGATCATCAAAAAGTGATACCGGTACATCAAGCGTATAAGAGCCTACTGCGGCAAAAATTGCGGCAGCACCGCCGAAAGCGAGAAGCAGATTATACCGCGCCATCAGCGTGCTCCCATCGCTTTTGTGACCGCGCGATCAAGAAGGCCGATTAACGACACAAGCGCCCATGCGCAGGCTGCTGCAGCAAACAAGGCTGCCCAAATTTGTATCGTTTGTCCGTAGTATGAACCCGCAAGAAGACGCGCGCCAAACCCACCATCCTCACTCTTTGTGAGTTCCGCAACAACGGTGCCGACAAGACTTGCGGCGACACCCACTTTGAGGCTCGCGAAAAGGAAAGGCACTGAAGCAGGAATACGAAGTTTGAAAAAGGTTTGAATGCGCGATGCTGAATAAGTGCGCATTAAATCAAGCTGCAACGGATCGGGCGAACGCAAGCCCTTCACCATGCCAACCGTTACGGGGAAGAATGACAAATAGGCCGCGATGATCGATTTCGGAACAAGGCCCGTGATATCGAATTGATTCATGATGACGATGATCATCGGCGCGAGTGCAATGATCGGGATAGTTTGTGAGGCCACAACCCAAGGCATCAGGCTTTTATCAAGACTGCGAACATGGACGACGAGAATGGCGAGCACCATGCCGAGTGCCGAGCCAATCAGAAAGCCAAGCAGTGTGGCCGCGAGTGTCACCGTGCCATGATAAACAAGACTGCGCTTTGAAGTCGGCGCCGTGTCAATCACCGTCTTCTGAAGCTCGGCCAAAATTTGATCCGGCGCTGGAAGTTTTGGACGCTCTTGTGACCAGGTACCGATGACCAAATCTGTAAAAGTATAATTTGTATTATTCGCATTGGCGAAGGCATCACGCTGCATATCGCCATTCAAAAGAATAGCGCCGACATACCAAAGGCCAATGAGTATCGCAGACACCACGAGCACAGGCAGAGTCTTGCCGGACCAGAGTGCCTTCAGCATGTGCCACACTCAATCGACATAAGAATGGCCCTCGCGTAAGCCCTGCCGCACGCGATTAGCGACATCGAGGAATTC
>RFXE01000240.1 GCA_009921785.1 Alphaproteobacteria bacterium | reverse complement strand
GTCCGAACCATGCACTGTGTTTTCACCAACGGACTTCGCAAAGAGCTTGCGGATCGTGCCTTCAGCGGCATTGGCAGGGTTCGTGGCGCCCATCACTTCGCGATATTTCGCGATGGCGCCTTCACCTTCGAGAACTTGCACAACGACGGGACCCGAGGTCATGAAATCGACGAGCTCGCCGAAGAAGGGGCGCTCTTTGTGGACGGCGTAGAATGTGCCGGCCTGGTCGCGTGTCATGTGGATCCGCTTTTGCGCAACAATGCGCAGTCCAGCCTTTTCGATGACAGCATTGACGGCACCCGTGAGGTTACGGGCGGTCGCGTCGGGTTTCAGAATGGAAAAAGTGCGCTCGAGCGCCATGATGAAGATCCTTTGCCTTGAAATGAGGTGGGGGCTCTATAGCGGTGCGCCGCGCGATGGTCAAAGGGGGGCAATGGCTTTGGCGACTTTCGCAAGCGCCTCCGGATAGAGCCGATTTTCCGCAATGAGGACGCGGGCGCTCAGGCTCTCCTCCGTATCGCCATCAATGACGGGAACGGTCGCTTGCGCGACGATGGGGCCCGCATCGAGCTCCGACACAACAAAATGAACCGTGCAACCATGTTCTTTCATGCCGTCGGCAAGCACCCTTTTATGCGTATCAAGGCCCCGATAGGCGGGGAGCAGAGAGGGGTGAATATTCAAAATCCGGCCTGTCCAATGGGAAACAAAGTTGGCCGACAGCACCCGCATGAATCCGGCAAGGCAAATCAACTCGATTTTTGCTTCATTCAATGCATAAGAAAGCGCTGCTTCAAACATTGATTTATCTAAATAATCTTTATGTGAAACTGCTAAGGATTTAATGCCCGCGGCCGCTGCTGTTTCTAACCCTTTAGCGGTCGGAATATTCGAGATCACAAGGAAAATTTCTGCCGGATAAGACGGGTCACGCGCCGCTTCGATCAGCGCCGCCATATTCGTCCCGCGACCAGAGATGAGAATGGCCGTGCGGCGACGGGTCGTCATCAGAAGGCGGGCTTGCCGCGATAACGGACGCGCGGGCCTTTACCGTCATCAGGAATGAGCCGCCCGAAGCTGACAGGCTCTTCGCCCTGATCGCGGAGCGCTTTTGTAACGGAAGCCTCATCTGCCGCACCACACACGACAATCATGCCGATCCCGCAGTTGAAGGTGCGGAGCATTTCCTCATCCGCGACGCCGCCCGTGCGGGCGAGCCATTGGAATACGGGCAAGACCGGCAGCGCGTCGAGGTCGAGTTCAGCCGCAACATGATCGGGGAGAACGCGGGGAATATTGTCGGGGAAGCCGCCGCCGGTGATATGCGCCAGCGCCTTGATGCCTGAGGTCGCTTTGAGGGCCGCGAGAAGCGGCTTCACATAAAGTCGCGTCGGTTCAAGCAAGGCGGCACCGAGCGTTTTTTCCGGCGCAAAAGGAGCGGCCGCCTCGTAAGACAGCCCCGAACGCTCGACGATCCGGCGGACGAGGGAAAACCCATTCGAATGGACGCCCGAGGAGCGCAATCCAAGGATCACATCACCCGGGCCGATATCGTTACGGGGGAGAAGATGGCCGCGTTCGGCGGCGCCAACGGCAAAGCCCGCGAGATCATAGTCACCCTTGGCGTAAAGACCTGGCATCTCGGCGGTTTCACCGCCAATCAACGCGCAGCCGGACTCAACACATCCCCGCGCGATCCCTTTGACGATGGCCGCGCCCGCATGCGGGTCGAGTTTTCCGGTTGCATAATAATCGAGGAAAAAGAGCGGTTCCGCACCCTGAACCACGAGATCATTCACGCACATGGCGACGAGATCGATGCCAATTGTGTCATGAATGCCGGTGTCGATGGCGATTTTGACTTTTGTGCCGACGCCGTCATTCGCGGCGACCAGAATAGGGTCCTTGAACCCGGCTGCCTTCAAATCGAAAAGGCCACCAAATCCGCCAATCTCAGCATCGGCGCCCGGACGTCTCGTGGCGCGAACATGAGGCTTGATTTCCTCGACCATGGAATTGCCGGCATCAATATCGACGCCGGATTGGGCATAGGTCAGGCCATTCGGAGGAGGGGTCGCCATGCTGGTCTGCTTTCGTTTTTGGCTCCTAGTCGGGTTACGCCGTCAAATTCCGCCTTGCAAGCGGGCGGCCCCTTTACCACATCGCAATTATGTCGAAATCCGTGCATAGGTGACGGATGCTCCCTAATCTGATCTCAATCCTGCGTCTCTTTCTGGTTCCGCTCATTGTCGCGCTTATTCTCGACGGCGATTGGGGATGGGCGCTTTTCGGATTTCTGATTGCGGGCGTGTCCGATGCAATTGATGGATTCATTGCTCGCCACTTTGATATGCGCACGGAATTGGGAGCCTATCTCGATCCGCTTGCTGATAAGGCGCTGCTTGTTTCGATTTTCGTGACCCTTGCGCTTGTGGGGCAAATTCCGGGCTGGCTGACGATTATGGTCGTCACGCGCGATGTGATGATTGTTGGCGGGATTATTCTGGCTTGGCTTTTGGGCTCACCGATTGCCGTGAATCCAGTTTTTCTTTCAAAAGTGAACACTGTTGGCCAAATTGGCTTCGGTGTAACGGTTTTGTCCGTAAAAGCCTTTGATTTATCTCTTTCAAGCCTTGTGCATTACGGGGGCTACTGTGTGGCAGCCCTAACGGCCGCTTCGATGCTCGTTTATGTCATTCAGTGGCTCAATCATTTCTCGGAAGCTCCTGAATGAACGAAAAACCCCGCCAGATCCCGCTCGACCTTCCGGTCGCCGAGCGGTTGGAGGCTGAGGATTTTCTCGTAAGCCCGAGCAATGAGGCGGCATTCAACCGCATAGAAGCCTGGCCCGAATGGCCCGATCCGATCTTGGTGCTCATCGGGCCAGAATCGAGCGGCAAGTCGCATCTTGCAGCTATATGGGCAGTGAAGGCGCGCGCTTGGACGATTAAGGCCGCTGACATCACAATGGATCGCGTACCCCATCTCGTCTCAAACGGCGCGCTGGTTATCGAGGACGCCGATCGGGGCGTCGATGAACATGCTTTGTTCCATTTATTGA
>RFXE01000239.1 GCA_009921785.1 Alphaproteobacteria bacterium | reverse complement strand
ACAGGATTTTCACAGAATTAAGCAAGGCACGGTAATCACGAAACGCGTTTGTGTCCTGTGTTTGTTATTGAGGATCAGTGCCTATGTCCGCCCTCACCTCTGCCATCCTGATCCATGGGGCCGATGATCTAAGGGTCGGCGAGGTCGAAACACTTGATCCCGGCCCGGGCGAAGTCTCTGTCCGCGTCACGCGGGGGGGCATTAGCACCGCCGATCTCGCTTTATATAAAAATGGCCTCTCCAAAGATCTGCGGCAGAAACAGGCCCTGATCCCGGGCTCGGAAATCGCGGGAACCGTGATCGCCATCGGCAGCGGCGTAAACCGTGTCCAGCCCGGCGACCGCGTCGCGGTGAATCCGCTTCAAACCTGCGGCTATTGCCTTCATTGCCGCGCCGGTCGGTCACTCCATTGCAGCGAACGGCGCTTTTTTGGATCGAACGAGCGCTCGCTCCCCACGCAAGGTGGGTTTCGCCAAACCCTGACTTGCACGGAGAGCCAAGCGGTCCCAACAGGGCAGGATACACCGGCAGATCGCGCCGCCTTTGCCGCCTCGTTTGCGCAAGCTCTTCATGCGGTCCGGCGGAGCGGAACAATTGCGGGCCAGCGCGTTTATATCTCGGGATGCGGTCCTGTGGGGCTTATGACCATACTCGCCGCCCGTCACGCGGGTGCTCGAGAAATCATTGCGGGCGATCTAACGTCCAAACCACTTCAGCTAGCCCTGCGCCTCGGCGCCGATAGCGTGATTAATGTGAGCACTGAGACGGATGCTCTGAAATCTCTTCAATCCAACCAAGGCATGGCCGATTTAGCCTTTGAAACCGCAGGCACATCAGTCGAAACCGCGATGGCATTATCATTCACGCGACCAGGAGGGCGGATTATCCATATGGCCCCCAGCGGGGAAACGGCCTTACCGCTCGATCTGATGATCGCCAAAGAAATCGAATGCGTCGGTGCGTTCCATTTCGACGACGAGTTCGAATGGGCGGTTGATCTCTTGGCAAAGCGTGCGGTGGATGTCGCGCCGCTCCTTGGCGCAGCAATGCCCTTTAGAAATGCCCGCGCTGCCTTTGATCTTGCGGGAGACCGGGCCGAAGCCACCAAAGTTCAGCTCGTTTTCGAGTGAGTCTCTCCGCCAAAGCCTAAATTCTGGGCCCGACGGTCCTACCCCCCGGTGGCGCTTCCGAAATACGGCAGGAAGTTTCCTTATTGCGACACCATCCCGCGAATAAGGAACGGAAACGACAAATTTCGCGTAAAAAGACAATTCTCCGCTTGTGCAGAACCCAAGCTTCGGCAACGATAGGGTATCGGGACCGGTACCTGTCCCGTTGGGAGGTCAATGCTGTAATGCTCGACCGGCATGGCTCGACAGCAGTATTGGCAAGGACGAACCACGAAAGCGACTACGAACGGACCTGACGTCCGAATGCGTGGCGCAACCAAGAAGGGGATTGCCGTGGAAGAATATAACAAGCTGAAACATATGTTTGATAAGGGCGCTTTGTCGCGTCGCGATTTCATGGCCGGCGTGGCTATGATCGGTGCAGGCATGGCCGTAGCGCCGACGCTTCTTTCCGGCACGGCGCAAGCCGCAACGCCGAAAGTCGGCGGTAACTTCATTATCGGTATGGAAGGCGGCTCGGCTACCGACTCGCTCGACCCACGCACCTATTCTGACTCGGTCATGATCGGCGCTTCGCTGGCCGTTTATAACTGCATGGTCGAATTCGATTCAAACGGTAACCCAACCGGTGAATTGCTCGAAAGCTGGGAAGCTAAGCCCGGCGCGAAAGAGTGGATCTTCAACGTCCGCAAGGGTGTGAAGTTCTCGAACGGCAAGACACTCGACGCCGATGACATCATCTACTCGATCGGTATCCACACCGGCGAAACAAAGTCGCCTGCAAAGGGTATCCTCAAGCAGATCACCGAAATCAAGAAGATCAACGCCAACCAGATCCAGATGACACTCGAAGGCGGCAATGCCGACTTCCCTGTCATTCTCGGCGATTATCACTTGGTTGTTGTGCCGAATGGTTTCACCGACTGGCAGAAGCCAATCGGCACCGGCGGTTACACGCTTGAGAAGTTCGAGCCAGGCGTTGGCTTGAAGTTCAAGCGTCGCGGCGATTACTGGAAGGCTGGTCGCGCAAACTTCGAAACCGTTGAAATCCGCAACATTCAAGACGTTGCCGCTCGTACAGCAGCGCTTCAGTCGGGCCAGGTCCACGCGGTTAACCGCCTTGACCCACGTACCGTCAACCTTCTCATGAAGGACAAGAAGCTGAATGTTGTGCGCACAAAGGGCACGGGCAACCGCTTCTGCTTCGTGGCACGCGTGACGGATTCACCATTCGACAACAAGGATCTGCGTACCGCTCTGAAATACGGCATTGATCGTCAAAAGATCATTGACCAAGTTTACAGCGGCTTCGCAACACCTGGTAACGACCACACGCTCGATGCTGGTAATCCATTCTACAACACGGCTCTGGCGCAGCGTAAGTATGATCCAGATAAAGCAGCCTTCCACTTCAAGAAGGCCGGTCTTGCGAATGCCAAGATCGAATTGCAGGCATCGGAAGGTGCTTGGGGTTCGGCCGTTGATTGCGCGCAGCTCTATCAAGAGTCGCTCAAGAAGGCAGGCATCAATCTCGATGTGAAGAAAGTCTCGGCTGACGGCTATTGGGACAACGTATGGCTCAAGGTGCCGTTCTGCGCCGTGTATTGGGGCCGCCGTCTCTCGGCTGACCAGACCTTCTCGCAGGTTTACAGCTCAGCATCGGACTGGAACGACTCCAACTGGAAGCGCCCAGAATTCGACAAGCTGATCACGGAAGCCCGCGCTGAACTCGATCAGAAGAAGCGTAAGGAAATGTACTGGAAGGCTCAAGAAATGATCTCTGATGACGGCGGCATGATCTGCTTCGCCATCACCGATTATCTCGACGGCTATGCGAAGAACGTCATGGGTAACGAGCCTCATGCCCGTTACGACCTCAATGATGAGCGTCTCGCTGAAAAGGCCTGGTTCGCATAATTCTGCGAACGAATTGATACGATAAGAATAACGAGGGCGATCC
>RFXE01000238.1 GCA_009921785.1 Alphaproteobacteria bacterium | reverse complement strand
GCTTCGTGTTTGATGATGTCGATCACGCCGCTTCGCTCTTCGGGCTGCAAGCTTTCGGCAATATTTATACGCGCATCACAAACCCGACCAATGCGGCACTTGAGGGACGCGTTGCTGCCCTCGAGGGCGGAACCGCAGCGCTTGCCGTCGCCTCAGGACACGCAGCCGAATTTTTGATCTTCCACACGCTGTTGCAGCCGGGCGATGAATTCATCGCCTCTAAAAAACTTTATGGCGGTTCAATCAACCAGTTCAATCATTCCTATAAGAGCTTTGATTGGCGTGTGAAATGGGCTGATCCAGATGATCTCTCAACTTTCGAAGCTGCGATTTCACCGAAGACAAAAGCCATCTTCATTGAATCAATTGCCAATCCGGGTGGCGTTGTCACCGATATCGCAGCGATTGCAGCGATTGCCAAAAAGGCGGGCGTGCCTTTGATCGTCGATAATACGCTCGCGACACCTTACCTCATCAAGCCGTTCGAACATGGTGCGAATATTGTCGTTCACTCGGCAACAAAGTTTTTGGGTGGCCATGGCAATTCAATCGGCGGCGTGATCGTTGATGGCGGCAATTTTGATTATGTAAAGAGCGGCAAATATCCGCTTCTGTCACAACCGCGCCCTGAATATAACGGCATTGTCATTGGTGAGACATTTGGCAATTTCGCGTTCGCGATTGCCTGCCGCGTGTTGGGCTTGCGCGATCTTGGACCTGCACTTTCACCTTTCAACGCGTTTTTGATTTTGACCGGTATCGAGACCCTGCCTTTGCGGATGCAGAAGCATTCGGACAATGCGCTTGCTGTTGCAAAACATCTTGCCAAACATCCGAATATTGCATGGGTTAGCTATCCCGGTCTTGAAGGCGATAAATATCACGCGCTCGCTAAGCGCTATACACCTAAGGGCGCGGGCGCTGTATTCACCTTCGGTCTGAAGGGCGGATATGAAGCGGGTATCGCGCTTGTGAAAAATCTAAAACTCTTCTCGCATCTTGCCAATGTCGGCGATACGCGCTCGTTGGTCATTCATCCTGCATCAACAACGCATCGCCAATTGAGCGACGAGCAAAAAGTCATTGCCGGTGCAGGCCCTGACGTCGTGCGTCTCTCCGTCGGTATTGAAGATGTTGCGGATCTGATTGCCGATCTCGATCAGGCTTTGGCGACCAAATAAGGATTAGTCCTAGTTAACGTCACACTCCGGCCAGATTGATTGATCCGGATCAAAGCGCAAGCGACGCCTTTCATCTACTCATCACAATAAAGATGGGAACGATGAAAGGCGTCGAGTTATGTATAAGCATATTTTGATACCGACCGATGGCTCGGCGCTCGCTACAACTGCCGTGAAACAAGCTCTAGATTTCGCGAAAGCGATCGGCGCCGAAGTCACTATTCTTACGGTTCATGAGCCATTTCACATTTTCACGCTTGAAACAGAGATGATCTCCGACACATCCGCAGTGTATAAAGAACACGCGAAAAGACATGCAAAAGCAGTCTTAGAAAAAGTCGATGCGCTGGCCAAAGCCCGCGCGGTAAAATGCACGCTTCTCGATGTCGAAGCTGATTATCCGTATGAGGCCATAATCGATACAGCAAAGAAAAAGAAATGCGATCTGATTGCGATGGCGTCCCACGGTCATGGCGGCGTTAAAGCGCTCATTCTCGGCTCAGAGACGCAAAAGGTGCTCGCCCATTCAAGCATACCGGTTCTTGTTTACCGATAATGCATTTGTGATCACCCGCGCGACAAAGCGGCGCGATGCGTGGCAACCATGCCCAAAACAATAAAGGCAAAAGCCTGATGAAGAAGGCCAAGCCACAGGGGAACGACATAAAGCAATGTTGCAATCCCGATGATCGCTTGTAGCGCAATGAGCCAGACATTCGACACTGCACGGCGACGCGCGCTTGTTGCAGGCATCAGACGACCCGCCTGCCAGCCATGAAACAAAGCGACAGCCAATAAAAGATAAGCGCTCATCCGATGATTGAATTGCACAAGCGCGGTATTATCGACGAAGTTTTCAATCAAAGGTGACACTGAGAATAACATTTCTTTCGGCGGGACGAGATGACCATCAATCATCGGCCAGGTGTTCCATGTGAAACCCGCTTTCGACCCGGCAACCAAGGCGCCAAGCGCAATCTGTAGCAAGGTGAAGAAGAGCAAGAACGTCGCGCCCGTATTGATCGACGGCAAGGCAACTTCACCGCGCGAGGTTCCAAGGTGCGTCGCCTGCATCACAAGTAAGGTGTAGATCACCGATGCCGTTGTAAGATGCAGCATAAGTTTTACAGGCGCGACAGCGGTCATATCGCCCTGAAGACCCGAGGCGACCATGATCCATCCAATTGCTGCTTGAAGGCCGCCGAGTGCGCCAATGCCTAACACGCGCAACGCGAGTCCGCCGCGCAATCCGCCCGTGAATAAGCCCCACAAAAAGCCCAAGGCGAAGACAACACCGATGGCGCGGCCTAATTGCCGATGCGACCATTCCCACCAGAAAATGAATTTGAAGTCGTCGAGGCTCATCCCCTCATTAACGAGACGATATTGCGGAATGGCTTTGTATTTCTCGAAAGCCTCAAGCCATGCGGAATCGCTCAAAGGCGGAAGCGCGCCCATGATCGGATTCCATTCGGTAATCGACAGGCCAGAACCGGTGAGCCGCGTCGCTCCTCCGACAACAACCATGACAAAGACCATGGCCACCAAAATCCACAGCCATGCGCGCACAAAAGCGCGCCCTCTCTCAACACGGTGATCCACAGTGATGGTGGCGGCAGTGGTCATTAGAAAAAACCTCAAAAACAATACGGGATCAGGACGAGAAAGACTTGATCGAGATCCACACGCCTCTCATAGTCGCGCCGCGTGGACGGGGCAACTCTGACACTTCGCCCCACCAAAAGGATCTCACATGCGGCGCAGGACACGAAAATTAATCGGCACCGTCGTGATTTGCCCACCAATCCACAACATGGTTGTCGTGACGTCGCCAATGGGTGTCCAAGCGCCGCCCGCGTTGGCCGCAATGACGATGATGCCCGCAAAGAAAATACGGTCTTCTCGTTGGTCGAG
>RFXE01000237.1 GCA_009921785.1 Alphaproteobacteria bacterium | reverse complement strand
GGTGATTATGTCGGTGTAGGGCCAGGCGCCCATGCGCGGTTAAGTGATGCCTCCGGCCGTCATGCGATGTCGAATGAGAAGCACCCAGAAACCTGGTTGACTCTTGTTGAGAAAAATGATCACGCGCTTATTGACGATGAAATTTTGACAAACCACGATGCTGCAAATGAATGTCTTCTAATGGGGCTACGATTGAACGAAGGCCTTGATGTCATTCATTGTGAAGACCTTGCCGGACATCAACTTGATCAAACGACCATTCATCGTTTGATGGATGAGCATCTTGTCGAGAGTGTTGCCAATAATCGCTTGCGCGTTACTGCTAAAGGCAAGCCGGTTTTGAATGCTATCGTTAGTGCTTTATCGTTCTAAAGCGGCCGTCAATTAGGGAAAGCTTGAAGGCGCGTTGTCAATTTTTACTGCGCCGCCTTTACCCACTTGCATGATCACAAGACCGCGTTGATTGGTGCCGTCTTGGCGAAACCGAAACAAGCCATCAAGACCAATCGCCCCTTCGGGCGCTGCAATCGTATCGGGTTCAAAGGCCTTATCGCCTTTGTTTTTCCTGAGAGCGTTTAAGAGAAATACCGCATCATAAGCGAGCGTCGCAATGCGTGTCGGATCGCTGCTATAGCGTTCACGATATTTTGCTGCAAATGTCTCAAAGCCCGATTTATCGGGTTGCGCAAACCATCCATTTGCAAATGCCGGCGTTGAGAAGATGCGTGGATCATCCCATGCGCTTGTGCCTAAAAGCTGAATCTTTTTGGGATCAAGCCCCGCACCACTAACAGCTTTGGCAACCGCAGCGGCATTGTCGCCATTCTCCGGAATAAACAACGCATCAATTTGATCTTTGACCGCGCTGATGCGCTGTGCAGCCGGATCGATTGCGCCCGGCGTATAACGTTCAATCGCTTTAATCGTGATACCGTTGCGTGCAGCGACATCTTGCAATGTTGCATTCACCGCTGTGCCATAAGGTGATTCAGGGATAAGCGCGGCGATCGACTTTTTTCCTTTTGCCGCCGCGTAACTCAAGATCCGGTCAACATCGGATTGCGGCAGGAAACTCAACAGATAAACGCCTCGACCCGCTACGCCGATATCGGTTGAAAAGGCGATGACAGGTCGGCCCGCACTTCGTGCAATGGAGCCGGTGGCTTGAACGGATGATGCGAGGAGCGGTCCCACAATAACGCTCGCCCCTTCTGCCAGGGCTTGCTTGGTCGCTTCGCGCGCCCCATCGGGCGTGCCGCGTTCATCTTTCACAACGAGCTCAATCGACGCGCCCGGAAGATCAGCCATGGCGAGTTCAGCGGCATTTTTAAGTGCCAAGGCAGCCGTGCCTGGTCCGCCGGATGCGGAGAGCGGCAAGAGAAGCGCAATTTTAGGCGTGCCGGTTAGCGGGGGCGCAGTCGCCACGGGCGTTGCTGAAGCCGCCGTAGGCGTGGTTGTTTGCGCCGTCTCGCCGGGTGGCGGAAGTTCCGTTCCCGCGATTGGTCCCGAATCGACCGGTGGTGCAGCATTTGTTTCGGCGGGCCCCGGCTGAGGGGCGGCTTCCTGAGAGGGCGTGATCAAACCGCCGCCCATTCGGCTTGAGGCGATACATCCCGTGAGTGCTAGGCCAAGGCCGATGACGGCTACAATGCGGAGCGCTTTAGATCCGAAGTTCGGAATTGAAGGGGATGCTACAAACCGTGTCGTCACAACGCTCTCCTTAAGCCCCGCACGCGGAAGACTCATGATGAAGGTGCTTGCATTCCTGCACCGTAATCTCGGTTGCATCAAAACCTTGTCTCATGCAATGCCATGACAACAACCGCCTCTCCATTCGTCTGTCGATAAAGGTTTTTTCGTGACGATCCGCGAGCCCGCTTCTTATACCGCCTTTGGCATGAAAGCCGAAGCCGAGCCGCTTTCACCGGGGCTGCATATTGTTGCAACGCCGATTGGCAATCTGAAAGATGTGAGCTTTCGCGCGCTCGGCACTTTGGCAGCGGCTGATGCTGTTTTTGCCGAGGATACGCGGGTTTCTCGGAAATTATTGGCGCATTACGGAATCACAACGCCTTTAATTGCCTATCACGAGCATAATGCTGCTGAAATGCGCCCTAAAATTCTTGCTCGTTTGCAAGAGGGGCAGGCTCTCGCTTTGATTTCAGATGCCGGCACGCCTTTGGTGTCTGATCCCGGCTATAAATTGGTCGAGGCGGTTTTGGCTGAAGGATTCACTGTCGTTCCCGTGCCTGGCCCTTCCGCTGTTCTCGCCGCGCTGGTTGCCGCTGGTCTGCCGACGGATCGTTTTTTCTTCGAAGGCTTCTTACCGCCGAAATCAACCGCGCGGCGTGAGCGGCTTTCAGAACTCTCTTCAATTCCGGCAACGCTCGTCTTTTTCGAATCACCGCATCGGCTCGTCGAAATGCTTCATGATGCGCATGATATTCTTGGTGATCGGTCAGCGGCGGTCGCCCGCGAATTGACCAAGCTTTATGAGACGGTTCGGCGCGGAACGCTTTCGGCGCTTTTTTCCGAATTTGAATCCGCACCCCGGCCTAAGGGCGAAATTGTTGTTTTGATCGGCGCCCCTATCGATTCAGTGAGCGATGAACAGAAGGGGGCCGATCTTGATGATCGGCTCAAATTGCATTTATCGCATCTCTCTGTGAAAGATGCGGCGGCTGTGGCCGTTGAGGAAACGGGATTGCCGCGCCGACAAGTCTATGCCCGCGCGGTTGCCCTGGCCAAAGGCGACGCCGATTGATGGAGAGGGCCGAGAAACGCAAAAAGGCCTATAGATGGGGCCATTATGCGGAATTCATCGCGGCCTTATGGCTCATGGCTAAAGGATATCGGATAGTGACGCGCCGATATGGCGCGCGCGGCGGCGAAATCGACCTGATTATCCGCAAAGGGGCAACCATCGCTTTTGTTGAAGTGAAGGCGCGGCGTAACTTTGATCAGGCACTCGAAGCGATTGACGGCATAAAGACGCGCCGTCTCGGCAAGGCTATCGAGCAGTGGTTGTGGCGAAATGATCTACCCCATGGGCATAGTTTTCGGGGCGATGCCGTGATCGTCGTGCCTTGGCGTCTGCCGCGCCATATCGAGGATGCATTT
>RFXE01000236.1 GCA_009921785.1 Alphaproteobacteria bacterium | reverse complement strand
GGGGAACTGTAAGACGATGGAATTTTTAAAGTCTGGTACGCCTTTGAGCGACGATGATTGGAAGCGGACCCTTGCATTAATTGGAGCGGAGAGTCCTGCGTTATGGTCGCTTCTAAGCGTTGAAACCTCAGGTTCGGGCTTTTTGCCGGATCGGCGTCCGAAGATATTATTCGAACGTCATTATTTCCATCGCTTAACGGATGGGCTTTATGACTCCACCCATTCGGATATCAGTGCCAGTAAGGCGGGAGGTTACGGTCCCGCAGGCGCGCATCAGTATGATCGACTTGAGACGGCATTGAGTCTTGATGAAAGCGCGGCGCTTCAAAGTGCATCATGGGGCCTTGGCCAGATCATGGGGACGCATTTTGAAAAACTGGAATATGCATCGCCTCAAGAGATGGTTGAAAGCTTCGTGCAATCGGAAGGAGATCAACTGCAAGGTATTGCAAAATTCTTGATCGCTGAAGGCTTGGATAAAGCGCTGCGAGATAAAAATTGGGCTGATTTAGCCAAGGGCTATAATGGACCCAATTATGCGATCAATCAGTATGATGCGAAATTAGCGTCGTTCTATGATCGCTTTTCAAAAGGAAAATTGCCCGATTTATCGGTAAGGGCCGCGCAGCTCTATTTGATCTATAAAGGCTATTCCGTCACGGTGGATGGTGTCTTTGGTCCGTCTACATCGAAAGCGCTTCAACACTTTCAGACGGATAACAATTTGCCCGCAACCGGTCAGCTCGATGAAGAGACCCTGTCAGCATTAGCGGCGTGACAATGTCATCGTTCGTGAGACATCAATTGAGCACACCCTGCACAAATTCCGCGCCAAAGGCTCCGGGGGCGAGAACCACGGCAGCCCACAAAAGCGCTGAGGCAACATTAGCCATTTGAAACGGGATGAGCGGCATCGTTGTCGCGCCCGCGATCAAGGGAACGATAGCGCGCAAGGGTCCAAAGAAGCGGCCGAAAAACACGGCAAGAATGCCATAACGTTCGAACAGCCGGTGGCCGCGTTCGATCATGTCGGGATGATTTTTAAGCGGCCACGCGCCGGTAATCTGCGTGTGATAGTGATAACCTAACCAATAAGAGAGCCAATCACCGAGCATGGCGCCTATCGCGGCCCCCATCCACAGGGGCCAGAATTCAAGCCCCGCCGCGCCGATCAAAGCGCCAATTCCCCAAAGAATGATGGTTGCCGGAATAAGAAGCGACACGAAAGCGAGCGATTCCCCAAAGGCCAAGAGGAAAACGATTGGCACCGCCCATTCCTGATGGGTTTTGACAAGCTCAAGGGTGGTTTCAACGAAAGACGGCATTTCTGAGAGTGCTCGCAGGATTGGTCAGTATAGGTGTCAATTCTAGGTCAGATAGGTATTCTTCTTGTCAAAATCATGGGGGCATGAAAGATCCCTGTCATATTTTCGTTTAGAATCTTGAGGAGGATGCGACTGATGACCGCACGCTACACGCTTCATGGTATTTTTCTGTCCGGCCCGACTTACAAAGTTGGCCTTATGCTCACTTTATGTGGCGAGACATTTGATTATGAGCATATCAATTTGCGGGAAGGCGCTCAGAAAAAACCTGAATTTTTGAAGCTCAACCGCTATGGTCAGGTGCCGGTTCTCGTCGATAACTCAAATGGCAAAGCGTTGTGCCAATCCGGCGCCATTCTCGACTATCTTGCCGACAAGACCGGAAAATTCGGCGGCGCAACATTGGATGATCGTCTGCGTGCTCGTGAATGGCTCTTCTGGGGCTGGGATCGATTTGACGCGCCTGTCTATCGTTTGCGCGCGTGGAAAAAAGGCTTTCGTCAATTTGAGCCGGCTATCGTGCAGCTTTATGAAATGGAACGAAAAGCGGCATTTGATACGCTTGAACAGCATTTCGCATCGGGACATGATTATCTAGCAGGAGATCATGCGACGATTGCCGATATTGATCTTTATGGTGTCGCAGCCCTTGCACATGAAGGTGACTATGATGTCGCCGCGCATCCGCATGTTGTCAAATGGATGAAGCGCATCGAAGCGCTACCGCATTTCAAATCAACCGATACGCTTTTGCCTCCTGAAAGCCGCAAGGCTTGATCATCATTTACATCAAAATTGAAGAATAGAGGATTATGAGATGGCACAGGCACAGACGAAGCCGATTGATCTTTATTATTGGCCCACGCCGAATGGTTGGAAGATCACAATCATGCTTGAGGAATGTGGACTTCCTTATGAGATCAAGCTGATAAATATTGGCAAAGGCGAGCAATTCGAGCCGAGCTTTTTAAAGATATCGCCGAATAATCGTATTCCGGCGATTGTTGATCATGATGGTCCGGGTGGCGCGCCGATTTCCGTTTTTGAGTCAGGCGCGATTTTGCAATATCTCGCCCGTAAGACCGGAAAATTTTATCCCAGTGACGAGCGCAAACGTGTAGCCGTTGAAGAATGGCTCTTTTGGCAAATGGGCGGGTTGGGCCCAATGTCAGGGCAAGCCAATCATTTCCGCATCTATGCACCGGAAAAGGTTGAATATGGGATCAACCGCTACACCAATGAAGTGAACCGACTTTATGGCGTGATGAATCGCCAGCTTGCGGATCATGAATATCTCGCGGGCGAATATTCGATTGCCGATATCGCTTCGATCGGGTGGATGAAAAGTGCCGAGCGGCTTGGTCAAAATCTCAATGACTTCCCACATTTGAAGCGGTGGCATGACGCCGTGCTGGCGCGTCCAGCGGTTGAGCGGGGGATTGCCGTGGGATCCGATGTCCCGCGCCCCAATCTCGCGACTGATAAAGATGCGCAAGCGGTTCTCTTCGGCCAAAAATCGCGCTGAAGACGTCAAAATCTAAAAAAGAACCCCGGCGCGATACGCGGCCGGGGTCATAAAGTCACAGATGGGAGGAATTTGGACGACATCCAAAGTCCGGAAATTTTACGCGAGCGGGCTCGACCGGATCACTCTCGGTTCTGAAATTAACGACAATCATCTGGACATTTTGCCGCGGAAGCTCGACAGAACGAATTTTTCTAAGGCATTTGATGGAAAGACAGGCGGGTTGAGGCGTCTCGCCGCACCTCTCGAAATCCGAAGTCTTTTAAAACT
>RFXE01000235.1 GCA_009921785.1 Alphaproteobacteria bacterium | reverse complement strand
ACGCGGTCATGTAGCGGACGGAATTTCATGTAGTGTTTCCTTCAGATTTTGGTCCGTTGACACTGTTTTCGGGGAGATCCCCCTTTTTTAGACGCCTGTTAGCACTCAGATCTTACGAGTGCTAACAGATCCGCTCGGGAGATAGGAAGGGGGGGCGAGGGAGTCAAGGCGCTCTCGCCGGAATTTTATCGTTTTGGCTGTCGGACGCCTAAATTCTTTGAAATTCAGATCTTTTTCTTCTGCAGAAGCAGGAGGGAGCCCGCGATAATCAGGGCCGCCCCGGCATAAACCGTCCAGTCGGGGAATTCCTGAAAGGCCAGGATCCCGATCACGGTGGCCCAGATAATATTCGTATATTCGACGGTGCCGATGCGGGCTGCGGGGGCCCGGTGGAGGGCGGTGGCCATGGCGAATTGGCCGATGGTGCCGAGCGCACCCATTGCCAGGCCGAGCATCCATTCCGACCTGATCGCCCCAATGGGATCGCCGATGAGAAAGGCGAAGGGCAGAACCAGTGTCGAGGCTAGAACATTCTGCAGCACAACAACGCCCGCGATTGTGTCATCGCCCGCCCGCGCTCTCAAAAGCACATTGGCGAGCGCATAGGTTCCTGCCGAGCCGAGAGCGGCGATGATCCCCAAGACACTGCCTTGCAGATGATCGAGCGAAAATCCTTTGCCGAAGGCGATGACAAGAATACCGACAAAAGACAGAAGAATGGCCAGTGCGGTTGAGGCGGGCACTTTTTCTTTCAAAAGAATGCGGCCCAAAATCGCCATGAAGATCGGCGCGATATAGGTGAACACCATGGTTTCAACCATGGGCAATACGCTGATCGCATAGAAGAACAGAAAACTTGTTCCAGAATAAAAGAACGCGCGAATGGAATGCGCCTTCACCATATTGGCGGAGGGCCATGGCGGACGAAACATTGCGGCAACAACGGCAGACCAGACAAGACCGCTTACATAACGGATCGAGACGACATCAATCGTCGAGTGGCGCGCGCCTAAATCCTTCGCAATACCGTCAAGCAAGGTGAAGAAAAATACGGCAGCAACAGCTAGTAAGACTGGCCCGATTGATAGATCGTGATGATCCTTTTGCATCATGATCCCTTTGTCGGTGTAAGAGCTAATCGATAGCCGAATTCGAATGTCTCTGCAGCATCATGCAATTGGCGAATGCCCGCAACGCGCACAAAACCGGCTTTCTCATAAAAGCGATGACCAGCATGAAACCGTGTGTCGGTCCACAACATGATCTCGGAAGCATGATGCGCGCGCGCAAAATCAAGCGCGTTGTTGAGCATCACTTGCGAAAGACCCGAGCCGCGAAACTCATGCGCCAGATAGATTTTGAATAATTCGAAGCGCGCGGGATGATAAGTCGGCGTGATCGCGAGTGATCCCGCAACCGGAAAGGCAGAACCTGCGCGGGGATCTTCAAGAATCCAGAGTTCGCCTTTTTTCTTGCCGCGATAATGATCGGCAGGCGCTTCAAGTTCCGGAAATTCATGCGGCAGAAACGGGCAATTTTCGTAATCCGAAAAAATCCGAGCAATCAAACGGCCCATGCCGTCGCCATCTTCGTTACGCGCAAGGCGAAGGTTCAAAAACGGATGGTCGATTGATAAGGTCATTGTGTGTTAACCGGCCACCGAAGATTTGAACGGTGCCATGCCGTCACGCGCGAGTTGATCCACTTCTTCATTTTCGGGATGGCCCGCATGGCCTTTGACCCAATGAAATTCAACCTGATGACGTTTCACCGCTTCATCAAGCCTTTGCCAGAGATCGGCATTTTTGACGGGCTTTTTGTCAGCGGTTTTCCAGCCATTCCGTTTCCATGAATGCATCCACTGCGTGATGCCTTGGCGGACATATTGGCTATCGGTGTATAAATCGACAATGCAAGAACGCGTGAGGCTTTCGAGCGCTTGAATAGCCGCCGTTAATTCCATGCGATTATTCGTTGTCTGCGCTTCGCCGCCATTCAACGTTTTGCGCGCCTCGCCATAAATCATCAGCACGCCCCAACCGCCGGGGCCCGGATTACCAGAACACGCGCCATCGGTGAACAAGACCACACGCTTTGCCGATATCTCGTCACTCATGCGGAGTAACCATAATCCGCGGCGTGACGGCATGCTTCAAAGAAGCGAAGCTTGCGATAATATTCGAGCGGATCTTTTGGCCGCACAAGCGCGCCGGGCGGTACATTCAACCAATCAACGAGACGCGTGAGCATAAAGCGCAAAGACGCGCCGCGACATAAAACAGGTAATGCTTCAACTTCGCGGGGCTCAAGCGCGCGCACGGCTTGATAGCCTGCGATCATCGCCTGACCTTTCGTGATGTTGAATGAACCATCGAGTTCAAAACACCAGGCATTGAGACAAATCGCCAAATCATAAGCGAGAAAATCGGTGCAGGCGAAATAGAAATCGATCACGCCGGAAAGTTTATCTTTCAGAAAAAACACATTGTCGGTGAAAAGATCCGCATGGATCACACCTTGCGGCAGATCTTTCGGCCATTCCGATTCCAGCGCGGTGAGTGATTTCTCTGTCGCCGCACAAAGGCCAGGGGTTACCGTATCCGCGCGATCTTTTGCAGCATCAAAAAGCGGACGCCAGCCTTGAACGGACAGTGCATTGACGCGCGTGCCTTTGTAATCTTGTCCAGCAAGGTGAAGGCGCGCCAGCGCTTCGCCCACTTCACGACAATGATGAGCGTTGGGACGCGCAATGCCCATGCCTTCGAGGAAGGTCACAATTGCGGCGGGACGTCCTTGCAATTCGCCGAGTGTCTCTCCGCTTTTCATGCGCACCGGACGCGGACAATTGATATCTCGCGTTGCGAGATGATCCATGAGGCCGATGAAAAAAGGTAGATCTTCTTTTTTCACACGCTTCTCATAAAGCGTCAGAATGAAATAGCCACCTTCGGTATGAAGGAGAAAATTCGAGTTCTCGACGCCTTCAGCAATCCCTTTGAAGGATAGAACACCGCCAATATCATAGAGCGCGATGAATTTTTCGAGCGCGTCCTCGGGTACATCAGTATAAACGGCCACGATTTACTCCGCAGCCTTTTCGCGCAATTCGCGCGGCAGAGGGAAGAACA
>RFXE01000234.1 GCA_009921785.1 Alphaproteobacteria bacterium | reverse complement strand
GTCGAAGCAGACGCCCATGAAGTCGAGGAACATCAATTCCGCAACAGGACGAAGGCCGCAAGCGGCTGCACCAATAGCCGCACCAATATAGGCCGATTCAGAGAGGGGCGTATCCATCACGCGCTTGCGCGAATGTTTGCCCACCAAGCCCTTCGTCACACCCAAAACGCCACCCCAGGCATCTTCTTCGCCTTGGCCGCCAGCGCCGCCAGCAATGTCTTCACCCATAATGATGACCGTCGGGTCACGACGCATTTCGAGATCAAGCGCCTCGTTGATTGCGTCTTTCATGCTTAGATTACGTGCCATGTTTTTAATCCTTCGAATTTCTTTTGAAAGCTTCGCTTAGAACGAGGGCTCAGTAGCTGACATAAACGTCGGTCAAGAGATCCTTCGCGGTCGGCAAGGGATCCTTCTTCGCTTTTTGAACCGAGGCTTCGATGCGGGCGAGAACCTGATCATCGATCTTGTTCAATTCAGCGTCCGAGATAACGCCGGCTTTCGTGACCTTCGAACGGAAGATTTTGAGGCAATTCGTTTTCACCCTTGGCGCGATAGGTTTGTGCATCGCCTTCAAAGTGTCCGAAGAAGCGGACCATTTTGCACTCAAGGAATGCCGGACCGCCGCCTTCACGCGCGCGCTTGATGATTTCGCCAGCAGCTTCATAGACCGCAAAGAAATCCGTGCCATCAACCGTCACACCCGGAATGCCGAAGCCCGCCGCACGATCGATATAGCTATCAACAGCAACCGCATAATCAACCGACGTTGATTCAGCATAACCATTGTTTTCAACGACGAAGATCACAGGAAGATTCCAAACCGCTGCAAGGTTCATGCTCTCAAGAACCGTGCCTTGGTTCGACGCGCCGTCACCGAAGAAGGTGATGCCGACGCCCCCATCGCCACGATATTTTGAAGCAAGTGCTGCGCCGCAAATCAAAGGCGCACCCGCACCCAAGATACCATTCGCGCCCATCATGCCTTTCGACAAATCAGCGATATGCATCGAGCCGCCTTTACCGCGGCAAGAGCCCGTCACTTTGCCGTAAATCTCGGCCATCATGCCTTCCACTTCAACACCCTTGGCGATGCAATGGCCATGGCCACGATGGGTCGAAGCAATACGATCCTTATCTTCCAAATGCATCATGATGCCGGTGCCTGAGGCTTCTTCCCCCGCATAGAGATGCACGAACCCTGGAATGTCGCCCTTGGCAAATTCGACATGCAACCGCTCTTCGAATTCGCGAATGGTTTTCATTTTTGTATAGGCTTCCAGAAGCTGTTCCTTTGGAAGCGGGAAGGGATTATTGGACATTTGTTTTCCTCCTTTTTGCACCACGATGCGGTCGTCGATTTTTACTGCTCTCTGAACCGCGGTTAATTCAATTTCATCAAGCCCTGTTTCGACGCATAATTCATAATCGCCGAAACATTCACCGTACGGAAAGCATCTTTCACAAGCGTGATGGTCACATCATCCGTCTGATCGAATGCAAGTTCACGCTCGCCGTCAAGGGCGATTGTGCCGGCCGGAAAATCAAGTTTTACCGGAACACCCGGCATCATATGTTTGACGTCACCAATGCCGATCGCGCCGATAATACCCGGCGCAAAAGGAACATTAAGGCGCATCTTCGCTTCATGCGGCGGCGTCAATTGAACCATCAAGCCATGCGAATCACGACGTGAGACCGGTTCAAGCAACCCCGCAATCGCCGACATACCAATCACTTCGGGATCCGAAAAGGTCACAAAAAGTTCACGGAAATTTTCAGGCTTCCAAATCGCTTTAGCGCCAACAAACCGTTCGGTCACAACAGCGACATCAACAATCGCAATATCGTCCGCACGATCACCAATTTTAATATCGAGTCTCTTATTGCCTTCAAACGCAATCGATTCAGGCACGCGACCCATCGCCGCTAATCCCACCGCTAGACCCGTGATCGTTGGTTCACGATGTTCTGGAAACGCGTTGTTCGTCCCCGTCGATATCCCCGCAATCGGAATATCACCGCATTGCGACACAACCGCGCGATGCGTGCCGTCACCACCCAACACAATGATCACCTTGCAACCCGCTTCTTTCATCGCAGCGGTTGCTTTCAACGTATCTTGAACCGTTGTTGTAATATCTTGCCGCACATGGTGGATCTGCGGAAATATATCTTCCTTCAAATTCGCAGCGCGTTCATAAGCCCGCGTGATATGCCGCCGAATGCCGCTCTTCTCCGGCATCATCAATACATTCTCGACACCGCACGCGCGCAACGCCGACAAAACACGCAAAATAATATTGGCGCGATCCGTAACCTGCAATGTCGACGCATTCGCAACAACACGACGAATATCGCTCGCCGATACAGGATTGGCCACTATGCCCACTAAGGGTGACATACAAAACTCCCAGAACCCTTGTTCGCGCCGTTTACTGCAACGCAAAATCTATTATTTTGTTTAGGCGAACCTGTTTCGCCTCACTTGTCAATTGCCCTGCATCGAAACAGTCGCTTGTTTTTTATGCAGGGCAGAATCGTCACTTATGTTTTAGAGCCCATCATAGGCTGCAAGCGCACGCGCTGAATAAACCGCGCCGGGGCCGCCACCCATTTCAATAGCGACGCCGAGTGTTTCAGCGAGTTCCTCGCGCGAGGCGCCATGTTTCTTGGCGTTTGACACGTGGAATACGATGCAATCGCCGCACCCCTTGGACACAGCGATAGCGACGGCAAGAAGTTCCTTGAATTTTGAATCAAGCACACCGTCTTTGCTGGCTTCGCCCATCAATTTTTGAAACGCGCCCATGCTGCCCGGAATTGCCTTTCCGAGTGACATAAAACGCGCATTCATGGCATTGAGTTCGTCTTTAGGAGTTGCGGACACGATCAGGTTCCTTTGCTGACTGAGACTAGATTTAAGAAATGCCGAGCTTTGCTTTTAGATCATATCGAACGGCAATTGCGGCTGTCGCGATCACAGAAGAGCCAGCGCGCTCGGGATAGGGAATATCCAATCCGCCTTTAACGAGATTAACGGTGGCTTTGCCGACAGGTAGGCTTTTGCGAACGGCTTCGGCATCCACGGCTTCGGGTTTTTGCACGCCGATCGTCACTTCGATCTCGAGATCATCGACGGGAATGT
>RFXE01000233.1 GCA_009921785.1 Alphaproteobacteria bacterium | reverse complement strand
GAAAATTTCCGGTCACATGCCAGGGGTCAAAGCCGTAAATCAGATGCAAAATCTTATTGCGTAGCGCCTCAAAACTCGCGCCCAAGACGCGCCCCACGCCAATCGAGCCGAGTTTTTTGGTAAGGCGGGTGGCGAGAGAAGGCATGCTCAAGGATCGGCTCGTCCAAAAATTCAGTTTAGGGAGACACGAAAGAAGACTTTATGGCGGAGAGGGGGAGATTCGAACTCCCGATACCCTTGCGAGTATGCCGCATTTCGAGTGCGGTGCATTCGACCACTCTGCCACCTCTCCGTGAGATGCGGGCGTGAGCCCCTTTGTGGTCGGCGGGTCGATAGCATGCGGATTTTTCTTTCACAAGCGTCGCATGCCATATCGCGCCATCCGAGACCTATGCACCGTCGGAAGAGCAAAGGGGCCCCAAAATGGAGAAAAGCCCTGCCTGCGTTACGCTTAGCTCATTGACTCTTGCGATTTGGACCTGTAGCTAACCGCCTCTGGCGCGGAGTCCATCATTCCGCGCTTCTTTCGTTGGAAAATTGCTAAAAATCCTCTGGGATCGGCGAAAATCCGGCGACAACTGTCAAAAAGGCGTCCGTTTGCGGAAATTCCGTAGGCAGAGACGTTAGAACACGGGAAATGAGAGATGTTCGCAGTCATCAAGACCGGTGGCAAACAATATAAGGTCGCCGCCAATGACCGTATCACGGTCGAAAAACTCGAAGGAACGGCCGGTTCGGCTGTTACTTTCTCCGATGTGCTGATGATTGGTGCCGAAGTGGGCGCCCCGACCCTAGCGGGTGCGGCCGTCACCGGCGAAATCATCGAGCAAACGCGGTCCGCGAAGACGATTTCGTTCTTCAAGCGCCGTCGTCAGAATTCAAAGCGCAAGCGCGGTCATCGCCAAGAGCTGACGGTCATCCGGATCGACGGCATCTATAAGGCAGGTGAAGCGCCGAAGCCTGTGGCCACGACCGTAAAAGCGGCTCCGGCTGCAGCGGTTGCTGCCGAAGCCCCGGCCAAAAAGCCAGCGGCGAAAAAGGCTGCAGCGCCTAAGGCGGAAGGCGAAAAGAAGCCTGCCGCGAAAAAGCCCGCCGCTAAGGCCAAAAAGGCCGACGCAGAATAATAACGAATCGTCAGCAGAATCCCGGGTTGTTAGAACCCATGTTAGAGATTTAGGAGCAGAACAATGGCTCACAAAAAAGCAGGCGGTTCATCCCGCAACGGACGTGACTCCGAAGGCCGTCGCCTTGGCGTCAAAAAATTCGGCGGCGAAGCGGTTCTTGCCGGCAACATCATTGTCCGCCAACGCGGCACGAAAGTGCATCCAGGCGCCAATGTAGGCATGGGCAAAGATCACACTTTGTTTGCAACCTCACCGGGCACGGTGGAGTTTCAAAAGAAGGCCAATGACCGGATGTTCGTAACGGTCGTCACACGAAAAGCAGCCGAGTAACGGCGGAACGGTTTCAAAAGAACCCCCGTCGGCCCCTCGAGGTCCCCGGCGGATGCGGTTCTGATTAGAAACCATCCGATCCCGTTCAAAAGACGGAAAAACGGGGATGTCGGGGAACCGGCGTCCCCTTTGTCGTTTTTCAGTCACCAAATCGTGCCAGTTGGCCGAGGCGGATCGATCGGGAGGATCGGATCATGTTCAAGGATATCACGCGCGACGACGTGTATCGGATTGAGACGCAGCGCCTGTGGCTGCGTTGGCCAAAGAACACTGATGCAAAAGACATTGCCGATCATCTCGGCGAGAAACGTATTGCCGACATGACGGGCCGCATCAAACATCCCTATGCACGAAGCGATGCCGAGGCTTACATCTTCTCAGCGCGCAATTCGAATAGTGACGGTCATGGCATTGCGCTTGTGATTGCACCGAAGCCCCGTCCGAATGCTGTTATTGGTGCGATTGCGTTGACGCGCGAACCCAATGATGCCGGCGAACTGCCAACCCATGAGCTTACTCTCGGCTATTGGATCGGTGTACCGCATTGGGGGCAAGGCTTTGCCAGTGAAGCGGTGCTTGCTTTGCTTTCAACGGGTTTCACATTGACATCGGCTGAACAAATCATTGCCACAGTTAAGCCTGAGAACACAGCTTCAAAACGCGTTCTTGCAAAAGCAGGGTTTGTCGAGACGGGTCGTGAAACGCGTTTCATGCCTGCACGCAATCGCGACGAAGATGTGGACTGTTACGCATTGACACGTAAGGCTTGGCGCGATGGTGCGTCATGGTCTGCCTATGGTGCCGCTGCGTAAAAACAGAGCTGATAGTCTTTGAAAGGATCACGCCATGATGTCATCACTGATGACGCGTTCGCTTATAGTGCTGTCTGCCCTTTTTGCATTCACGTTTCCAAGCTACGCAAAAGACAAAGATCTTGTACTCGAACAATTTTTGCGCGGCACGCTCCATGCCGAAGGTCAATTTCGTAATTCATGGACGGGTCAGGAACGCGGTCTGAAGGTTGTAATGCGCGGGACATGGGACAATGCGCAGCGCATTCTCACCCTCGACGAAGACATCACCTATGCAGACGGTGAGAAAGGCAAAGTCGTCTGGGTATTCACCAAGAATGAAGACGGCTCCTATCAGGCAACGCGTAACGGCGTGGCAGCCACTGTCTCCAAGGATCAAGGTGCGGTCATTCTGCGCTATACGGCGTCATTTGGCGGCGTCGGGCTCGATTTTGTCGATCGGCTCGAGTTGACCGACGAAAAGACGGTTCTCAATACCGCGACGGTCAATTTCCTTGGCTTTATTCCGGTGGGGTCGGTTACGCTCACGATTCACAAAAACGGCCATTAACCCAATCACGGCTTTTCACGCTCCCTTTTTCTATAAATTCCTGTAGGAAGGGCGCATGAAATTTCTTGATCAGGCCAAGGTCTATATCCGCTCCGGCGATGGCGGCGCGGGTTCAGTCTCCTTCCGGCGCGAAAAATTTATCGAATTTGGGGGCCCCGACGGCGGTGACGGCGGGCGAGGCGGCGATGTGCGCGTCGAATGTGTCGAAGGCCTCAACACCCTCATCGACTATCGCTACCAGCAACATTTCAAAGCGCGGCCCGGTGGGCATGGCATGGGTAAAAACCGTGCGGGCGGCAAAGGCAGCGATGTTGTTCTGAAAGTACCGAAAGGC
>RFXE01000232.1 GCA_009921785.1 Alphaproteobacteria bacterium | reverse complement strand
ACCATCAACTGGATTGCTTCGCTCCCGCTCGCAATGACGATCTATTAATTTGCGTTCGCAGTAAAAACGAACGAACGCTCGTCGAATTCGTTAAGCTCCAAACCTTTTCTCAATATACTCCGCTACCATCGTCTTGAATTCGGCGGCGATGGTGGGCCCGCGTAAGGTTGCGGCTTTTTGGCCATCGATAAAGACAGGCGCGGTCGGAGCTTCGCCAGTGCCGGGGAGCGAGATGCCGATATCGGCGTGTTTTGATTCACCCGGTCCGTTTACAATGCAGCCCATCACAGCAACGTTCAAATTTTCAACGCCGACATAACGCGATTTCCATTCGGGCATCGAGGTTGAAATCCATGTTTGAATATCGCGCGCGAGTTCTTGAAACACAGTTGATGTCGTGCGGCCACAGCCGGGGCAGGCGGCCACGAGCGGTACGAAAGTGCGAAAGCCCATGGTTTGCAATATTTCCTGCGCGACTTTTACTTCGAGCGTGCGATCGCCACCCGGCTCCGGTGTGAGTGATACACGGATCGTATCGCCAATGCCTTCTTGTAACAAAATGCCCATCGCGGCGGAGGAGGCGACAATGCCTTTCGAGCCCATGCCCGCTTCCGTCAAACCAAGATGGAGCGCATAATCCGAGCGTTGGGCCAACATGCGATAGACAGAAATCAAATCCTGCACGCCTGAAACTTTGGCCGAGAGAATGATTTTATTTTTCGGGA
Organism: Alphaproteobacteria bacterium; assembly: GCA_009921785.1. Classification (GTDB taxonomy): domain Bacteria; phylum Pseudomonadota; class Alphaproteobacteria; order Rhizobiales; family Beijerinckiaceae; genus CAIUPE01. Next base: position 2,428 of record RFXE01000232.1, on the reverse strand, counting down.
GGCCAATCTCTTCAGCACGTTCGGCAGACATCAAAGCCGATTGCACAAGCGCTTCGCGCGTCACTGCGCGCGCATCAAGCGGGTTGGCGCTGCGCGCATTGATGTCCATATAATGGGTGAGAAGCTCTTGATCGAGCGAGCCCCAATTCGCACCAATGCGCACGGCTTTATTATGTTTGATCGCCATTTCAACAATCGCTGAAAATTGTCGATCCTTTTTGTCTTTAAAGCCGACATTGCCGGGATTGATGCGATATTTATCAAGTGCTTCCGCACATGCGGGATGTTCAGCCAAAAGCTTATGGCCGATATAATGGAAATCGCCGACAAGCGGCACTGTCACGCCGCGCTTTAACAATTGCTCTTTGATATGCGGCACAGCTTTGGCTGCTTCATCGCGATCAACTGTGATGCGTACGATTTCTGACCCTTGACGCGCGAGGGCCGCAACTTGCGCGACGGTGCCGTCTATATCGGCAGTGTCTGTATTCGTCATGGATTGCACGACAATCGGTGCGTTGCCGCCAACAGTGACAGAACCGAGTTTCACCGCAACAGTTTTATGGCGGCGTAAGGGCGCGGCTTCAACGGGCGGAGGCAGACACGGCATATCATTCATGAGAGATCATCGCTCTTGGTGCGGCAATGGGCGCAGAGGCCCTGAATTTCGATCACTTGTGCGCGCGGGCTAAAGCCTTGCGCTTGCACGAGGCCTGTTAACGCGCGCGTCAGCGGTTCTGATGTTGTTTCATCAACCCCGCCGCAGCGTTCGCAAATTAAAAACATCACGGGCTCATTCATGCCGTGGTGAAAGGGGCAGGCGATATAGGCGTTGCGGCTTTCAAGCTTATGCGCAAGGCCGGCAGCGAGCAGAAAATCAAAGGCGCGATAAATGGTCACCGGCGCTTCGCGTTTTCCGGTTGTGGCTGCCAGCGCATCGATGGTTTCGTAAGCGCTCATCGGCCGGTGCGTCGAGTAAAGCGCTTCGAGTACCGCCCTGCGGATGGGCGTCAGCTTCAACCCCTCGGCGCTGCAATGCGCTTCGGCAGCAGCCAAAGCTTCCGGCGCGCGGGCTGCATGGGCTGCTTCATGCGCGCAGCCTGCATGCGTGTGATCGTGATCATGCCTGTGATCGTGACTATCCATGCCGCGCTTTTAGCATGGGCGATCTTGAAAATCAGCCGGGCAGAAGCCGGAAAACCTTCGTCCGTTTGATTTCGGTATCCTCGATTTCGCGGGTGGTCGGCACGCGATATTCGGCCAATTCTTCGAGCCCCGCTTTTGGCAAAAAAGCCCGCCCCGGATCGCCGATGAGAACCGTCGCGCCGCGCCGGACAAGCGTATGAAGCCAGGCAAAGACGCGCGCCGTCATATCGCGCTCATAGGCAATATCGCCCGCAAGAACGATATCCCACTTGTCATCTGTGCCGATGAGGTCGCCGCCGCGCAGCTTTACCGCAGCATTGTTGTCTTCGGCATTCAGCGCGATAGCGGCGAGTGCAAAGTCATCAATTTCATTGGCCTCAACGCGGGATGCCCCGACTTTTGCGGCAGCAATGGCCACAAGTCCGGAGCCTGAGGCAAAATCCAAGACTGTTTTGCCGCGCACAAGGTCGGGATGGTCGAGAATATAGCGCGCCAGACTTTGGCCGCCGGCCCAGGCAAAGGCCCAAAAGGGCGGTGGAAGGCCGATTTTTTCAAGATCATCCTCGGTTTTCTTCCAAATCTCGGTAATTTCATCGGCGAGATGGAGGCTGATCTCTGGCGCATGCGGCACGGCGAGCCACGCCGTATGGGCGCGGATGAACGCGGTTTTATCTTCGATCATCAGGGCGGCCTCTTTCGGTCCTTAGCGGGCGCGGGGATGGGCCTCGTCAAAAGCTTTCAACAGCATCGCCCCATCGACCTCCGTATAGATTTGCGTGGTCGAAAGCGAGGCATGGCCGAGCAATTCCTGAATCGCGCGCAAATCGCCGCCGCGCGTTAAAAGATGAGTCGCGAAAGAATGGCGCAGCGCATGAGGCGTCGCCGTATCCGGCAGGCCGAGCCCGCCGCGCAAGCGCGCCATCGCGAGTTGGATGATGCGGGGTGACAACGCCCCGCCCCGCGCCCCGCGAAAGAGCGGTTCATTCTGCGCCAACCGATAGGGGCAGTGCGCGCGATAGGCGGCGATGGCCTCAATCACCGGGCCAATCACGGGCACAATCCGTGTCCGGCCGCCTTTACCGGTGATGCGCAAAGTGTCGAACCCCGCCTCAGGGCAATCTTGCGCCAAAAGCCCCAAAGCTTCCGAGATGCGCAAACCGCACCCGTAAAGAAGTGTCATCACGGCGGCGTCGCGCGCCAGAATCCAGGGCGCGCGCGTCTCGTCTGCTCTTTCTTCGGGATCAACAAGCCTTAAAGCCGTCTTGGCGGATACGGGTTTCGG
>RFXE01000231.1 GCA_009921785.1 Alphaproteobacteria bacterium | reverse complement strand
GCCACGAGAATGCCGCCACCCGGTGCGAGGGCAACGCCGACAGGGCGTCCATAAGAATAACGCTCGTCAGGTGACAAGAAGCCCCAGAGAATATCGCGTGGGCGGCCTGAGGGTTTGCCATTCTGGAACGGCACAAAGACAACACGGTAGCCCGAGAGCGTGCTCCGATTCCATGAACCATGCTGGCCGATGACCATACCTTCGCCAAAGCCTGGCAACGTGCCCGCAGGCAACCAGCACAAGCCGAGTGAAGCGGTGTGACCACCCAATGCAAAATCAGGCCGTGTCGCTTTGGCGACCATCGCGGGATCTTGTGGCACGCGTTCATCAACTGTTTGACCCCAATAGCAATAGGGCCAGCCATAGAAGGCACCGTCTTTCACTTCCGTGAGATAATCGGGTGGTGTTTCATCACCGATACCGTCGCGCTCATTCACCACAGTCCAGAGTGTTTGCTTTGTGGGTTCCCAAGCAACGCCGACAGGGTTGCGTAAGCCGCTCGCAAAAATGCGTGACTCATGAGATTTGAGATCCACTTCATAAATGCAGGCGCGGCCTTCCTCGACCTCCATACCTTGCTCGGCGATATTGGAGAGTGAACCTACGCCAACATAGAGCTTGCTGCGATCAGGACTCAAAATCAGACTTCTTGTCCAATGGCCGGCTGGTTTGTAGCTCGCGAGTTTACGGCCTGGGCCTGTGAGCTTTGTTGCGCCTGACTGATAATCAAAAGCCATCAGCGCATCCGTATTACCCACGTAAAAAATGTTATCGTGAAGCGCCATACCGAAAGGCTGATTTTGTTGATCAAGAAAAGTGAATCGCTCTTCAGCCACACCATCGCGATTGGTATCGCGCAACAAGGTGATGCGGTTCGGGCTATCGCCAATAGCGGCCGCGCGGCGCATCGTGCTTTGCATCGCGTAATCAAAAACAGATGAAATGCCGCCCGGGACAAAAAGCGCTTCGGCAACAGCAACATCGCCATTCGGAAGAACTTCGATCCAGCGCGGATGTTTAAGGCCCGTCGCAAAGGCATTCACTTTAAGACCTGGCGCAACCTCAGGGAGATGGCCCGGCTCCCAGCCTTTTGCTGTCGGCATTTTGAGTGTGGGCAGCGCCCCTTGGGGACGCGGTGCCGGAATGGAGGGCGCTTGGCCGACCGCTTGCGCGGGGGTCGGGATCGTCGCGCGGCGCCAGAGGATCATTATGGATCCGATAAGAGCAACAAAGCGGGCGAAAAGGGCTGAAAACATGATGTCCTCATCAAAAACGGGGAGGGCAAGGTATAGGGGCGAGCGGGTTTGACGACAACCTAAAAGGTGAAAATTTGTTTCACGAACAAATTAGGTCAGCCGCACCCGTGATCGCGCGATATTTTTACCGAAATTATCCCAAGCCTTTCACATAGGAATCGAAGTCTTCCAGTGCTTTTTGTTTGTCCTGAGCCGATAGAAAGCTCGCGATGAAGGCATTGCGACCAAGTGTCTCAACCGCTTTACGATCAAGCGATAGCGCTCCAGCGATGGCAAGGAAATTATCTGTGAGATAGCCGCCGAAATAGGATGGATCATCTGAATTGATTGTCACGATCAAATCAGCATCGAGCATTTTGCGTAAAGGGTGCTGCGTCAGATCGGGGCAGACCTGTAGCCTTTTGTTTGAAAGCGGACAAATAGTGAGCGGAATCTTTTCATCAGCTATGCGTTTCACGAGTGCTGGATTTTCAAGCGCGCGATTGCCGTGATCAATGCGCTTAACTTTCAAATCATCCAAAGCTTCGCACACATAAGAGGGTGGGCCTTCTTCGCCGGCATGGGCGACGGGATAAAATCCTGCTTCACGCGCCGCTTTATAGACGCGTGAAAATTTTGAAGGCGGATGACCTTTTTCTGAGGAATCGAGACCGATGCCAAAAATGCGGCTCTTACACCGGCAAGCATGATCAAATGTTTCAAATGCTGAGTCTTCTGAAAGATGGCGAAGGAAACACATGATCAGTCTTGATGTGATTCCGAATTCTATCTGTGCCTTCTCAAGTGCCGAGGATATGCCATCGAGAACCGTATCAAAGGCTACGCCGCGTTCTGTATGGCCTTGAGGGTCGAAGAAAATTTCAACATGACGTGTATGCTCCTGATGCATCCGCGTAAGATAGGCATAAGTGAGGTCGAAAAAATCACGTTCAGTTTTAAGTACCGACATGCCGGCATAATAAAGATCAAGAAAATCTTGCAGGGAGCCAAACTGATAGGCCTTCCTGATCTCTTCGACATTTTGATAGGGGAGTGACACGCCATTGCGCTTGGCTAATCCCATCATCATCTCAGGCTCAAGCGTCCCTTCGATATGCAAATGCAATTCGGCCTTCGGCATGCCGCGAATGAAAGCATCAATATCGAAACTCATGATTAGATTTTAGCTCCTGCGTGTGATCTTTTGACTAAAACGCATGCGGTCTTCCATCCCAACATTCAAAGCAGCCTGTTGTCTCAAGCGAGAGCGCATTAAGGCGCGCCGAGAGTCCCTTAGCTGACTCTTCAACACTTATGTCTGCACCGCTGCCACCCATGTCGGTTTTGACCCATCCCGGATGATAAATGCCGACAGGAATACCTTTTGGCTTTAGGTCCGATGCAAGGTTGCGTCCAAGATTGAGGGCCGCGCTTTTCGATGCGCGATAGATATAAGAACCGCCCGGCGCGCGCGTCGTTGATCCCATCTGCGAGGAAATGATTGCAATCTTACCGTGGCCGGCAAGAATATTGGGTAGCAAAGTTTGAATGGTCATAAAGACGCCCGTGACATTAACGGCAAATGACTGCGCCCAGAGGTCAGCGGCGTAACCGCTTTCAAGTGTTTCGTTTCGATCCAAAAGCACACCGGCATTGCAAATAAGTCTTGTAAGAGGGCGGCCCTTCAGACGTGACGCGAGCGCCTTATGCGAGTCACTCTGCGTGACATCAAGTTTCTCCCAATAAATGCCGGTTATTTTTTGGGGAATCTCTCCGCGCGTTGTGGCAATGACATCGTTGCCTTGTCCGGCCTCAAATTGGGCGAGAGCGAGGCCGATGCCCCGATTGGCGCCTGTAATCAGAATGGTCATTTTATGTCCTTGCGCGTGACGGGGGGCGGCACGTTATGGCCGCCATTTTAGCCCGATATCAGGTCCTATGAT